>NZ_JBEXWC010000031.1:0-70556 GCF_040629635.1 Streptomyces sp. NPDC005898
GTATCGGGGCGACCCTCCGCCTTGCGATCGCACGCACCAGACGCCGCCAGGCCCGCCCTGCGGGCGGACGACGCTACTTTCGAAACACGCCCTAGGTCACCCGCCGGCGCCGGCGAACGTCTTGCGGTAGGCGGCCGGGGAGACCCCGAGCACCGCGCGCATGTGCTGGCGCAGTGAGTTGCCGGTGCCGAATCCGGCCCGGTGGGCGACCACGTCCACGGGCAGGTCGCTCGACTCCAGGAGCTGGCGGGCCAGTTCGATGCGCTGGGCGGTCAGCCAGCGGCCGGGGGGCATGCCGACCTCCTCCTGGAAGCGGCGCGTGAAGGTCCGCAGGCTCATGCGCGCGTGGGCGGCCAGCTCGCCGAGCGGCAGCGGCTCGTGGAGCCGTTCGAGCGCCCACGCGCGCGTGGCGGCCGTCGTGGCGAGCGTCGGCGCGGGGACGGGCCGCTCGATGTACTGCGCCTGCCCGCCCTCGCGCCAGGGCGGGACCACGCAGAAGCGGGCGACGCGGTGGGCGACGGCGGTGCCGTGGTCGCGGCGCAGCAGGTGCAGGCACAGGTCGATGCCCGCGCCGACGCCGGCCGCCGTCAGGATGTCGCCGTCGTCCACGAAGAGGACGTCCTCGTCGAGCGCGACCCGGGGGAAGGTGCGCCGGAAGTGGTCGGCCTCCTTCCAGTGGGTGGTCGCGGGGCGCCCGTCGAGCAGCCCGGCGGCGGCCAGGACGTACGAGGCGGTGCAGAGCGACACCCAGCGTGTGCCGGGCCGCACCCGGGCGAGCGCGGCGGCCAGGGGGCCCGGCAGGACGCCTTCGTCCGTGCCGCCGCACAGCCGCTCGGTGGGCGGGATGACGACCGTGTCGGCGGCGGCGAGCGCCTCGGGGCCGTGTTCCACCGCCACCTCGAACCCGGCGTCGGTCCGCACCGGACCGCCGTCCACCGTGCACACGACGACGTCGTACAGCGGGTGTCCGCCGGCGTCCTGGGCGGCCCCGAAGATCCGGGGCGGGATGCCCATCTCGAAGGCGTACACCCCGTCCAGCGCGAGGACCGCCACCCGGTGCCGGCCGCCAGGAGAAGTCATGGCCGAATCCTGTCACATCATGGCCAAACTGCCAGCACCGCGCCCGCCGGTCCCGACGCACTCTGGGTCCTCCAGCCGTTCCGGCAGAAGATCCGGCCCGGCAGAAGAACCGGTCCGAAGTTCCAAGAGGATGACCATGAAGATGCGTGCCGTAAGCCCCCGCTCCTGGGGCGCCCCCGAGAACCTGGTCCCCGTGGAGGTGGACCGTCCCGAGCCCGGCCTCACCGAGATCCTGGTGCGGGTGCACGCGGCGGGGGTGAACCCCGTGGACTGGAAGACCCGCGCGGAGGGCGCCTTCGGCACCTGGGGGGACACGCCGATCCTCGGCTACGACGTGTCGGGCGTCGTCGAGGAGGTGGGCCCCGGAGTGACCCTGTACTCCCCCGGGGACGAGGTCTTCGGCATGCCCCGCTTCCCCGAGCAGGCGGGCGGCTACGCGGAGTACGTCGTGGCGCCCGCGCGGCGCTTCGCGCCCAAGCCCGTGGGCCTCTCCCACGTGGAGGCCGCCGCCCTGCCGCTCGCGGCGCTCACCGCCTGGCAGGGGCTCGTCGAGACGGCGGGGCTGCGGGCCGGGCAGCGGGTGCTGATCCACGCGGCGGCCGGCGGTGTGGGGCATCTGGCCGTGCAGATCGCCAAGGCCCGGGGCGCGTACGTCATCGGGACGGCGCGGGAGGACAAGCACGCCTTCCTGCGCGGCCTCGGCGCGGACGAAGTCGTGGACTACGCGCGCGTGGACTTCACCGAGGCGGTGAGCGACGTCGACGTCGTCCTGGACGGGGTGGGCGGCGAGTACGGCACACGGTCCCTTCGGGTCCTGCGTCCCGGCGGCCACCTGGTGACGCTGCCGGACCCCGGCGGCCTGCCGGACGCCGGTCTCGCGCGGGAGCACGGCGTCCACGCGGGCTGGACGATCGTGGAGCCGGACCGCCTGGGGCTCTTGGAGATCGCCCGCCTGGTGGACGAGGGGAAGCTCCGCGTCGAGATCGACACGGTGCTGCCTCTGGAGGAGGCGGCCAAGGCCCACGCGCACGGCGAGCAGGGCCGCACGCGGGGCAAGATCGTGCTCCGGGTCGCCGCGTAGCCGCCGGGTGAGCGGGTGGGGCGGCGGGTGTCAGACGCCCGCCGTCACCCGCTCCGTCGTCGCGATCGTCGCCGAGCCGACCACGCGCGTGCCGTCGTACAGCACGATCGCCTGGCCGGGGGCCACGCCGCGGACGGGCTCGGTGAAGGAGACCCGCAGTTCGCCGTCGACCAGCTCGGCGGAGACCTCGCTCTCGCCGCCGTGGGCCCGCAGCTGCGCCGTGTACGTGCCGGGGCCGGTGGGGGCCGCGCCGCACCAGCGGGGCCTGACGGCGGTCAGGCCGGTGACGTCCAGGGCGGCGGCCGGGCCGACCGTCACGGTGTTGTCCACCGGCGAGATGTCCAGGACGTAGCGCGGCTTGCCGTCGGGGGCCGGGGTGCCGATCCGCAGGCCCTTGCGCTGGCCGATGGTGTACCCGTACGCCCCCTCGTGGCTGCCGAGGACCGTCCCGGACTCGTCCACGATGTCGCCCTGCGCCTTGCCGAGGCGGGCGGCGAGGAAGCCCTGGGTGTCGCCGTCGGCGATGAAGCAGATGTCGTGGCTGTCGGGCTTCTTGGCGACGGCGAGGCCCCGGCGCTCGGCCTCGGCGCGGATCTCCTCCTTGGTGGTGAGGGTGTCACCGAGGGGGAACATCGCGTGGGCGAGCTGCCGGTCGTCCAGGACGCCGAGGACGTAGCTCTGGTCCTTGGCCATGTCGGAGGCGCGGTGCAGCTCGCGGGTGCCGTCCTCGCGGACGATCACCTTGGCGTAGTGGCCGGTGACGACCGCGTCGAAGCCGAGGGCGAGGGCCTTGTCGAGCAGCGCGGCGAACTTGATCTTCTCGTTGCAGCGCAGGCACGGGTTGGGGGTGCGCCCCGCCTCGTACTCGGCGACGAAGTCCTCCACCACGTCCTCGCGGAACCGCTCGGCGAGGTCCCACACGTAGAACGGGATGCCGATGACGTCCGCGGCGCGGCGGGCGTCGCGCGAGTCCTCGATGGTGCAGCAGCCCCGGGCGCCCGTGCGGAACGACTGGGGGTTCGCCGAGAGGGCGAGGTGCACTCCCGTCACGTCGTGTCCGGCTTCGGCGGCGCGCGCGGCGGCGACGGCGGAGTCCACGCCGCCGGACATGGCGGCCAGGACACGGAGGGGGCGCTGGGGAGGCTGCGGGGTCTCGGTGAAAGTCATAGCCCTAACAGAGTACGGGCCCGCGGGAACCGGACGCCCGCCGCCAAGCGTTGACGAGCACATGGGGGAATCAGAGGGGCGCGGACCGGGACGCCGCGGAGTCAGTCGGCGCACCCTGCTGATCGGCGGCGGTGCGGCCGCCGCCGGCGCGGCCGTGTTCGCCGGGGACGACCTGGGGCGGCTGTGGTGGCGGATGCCCGGTGTGGTGAAGAGGCGCGAGGAGGGCGAGGTGGACGCCCGGGGCGCGCAGTGGACGGCTGCCTCGGACTACAACTGGCGCCGCGCGAACCGCCCCGACGACTACGCCATCGACCGCGTCGTCATCCACGTCGTCCAGGGCGGGTACGCGACGGCGCTGCGCGTCTTCAAGGACCCCGGCCACGGGGCCGCCGCGCACTACGTGGTGCGCAAGGACGGGCATGTGGCGCAGCTGATCCGCGAGCTGGACGTGGCCTTCCACGCCGGCGACCGGAGCTACAACGAACGCAGTGTGGGCATCGAGCACGAGGGGTTCGTCGACGACAAGTCCTCGTTCACCGACGCGATGTACGCCGCGTCGGCGCGGCTCACGGCCGGAATATGCGAGCGGTACGACATCCCGGTGGACCGCGAGCACATCGTCGGGCACGTGGAGGTGCCGGGCACGGACCACACGGACCCGGGGCCGCACTGGGACTGGGACCGGTACCTGCGCCTGGTCCGCGCCGCCCGGGACGGTGGCGGGAAGCTCCCGGGGCAGCGGAAGAAGAAGTCCTAGCTGAGCCCCGCCGTGCGGGCCCGGTCCACCGCGGGGCCGATCGCCGCCGCGACGGCGTCGACGTCCGCCCTGGTGGACGTGTGGCCGAGGGAGAAGCGCAGGGTGCCGCGCGCCAGGTCGGGGTCGGTGCCCGTGGCCAGCAGGACGTGGCTGGGCTGGGCCACGCCCGCCGTGCACGCCGAGCCCGTGGAGCACTCGATGCCCTGCGCGTCGAGCAGCAGCAGGAGGGAGTCGCCCTCGCAGCCGGGGAAGGTGAAGTGCGCGTTGGCGGGCAGCCGGCCCGCCGGGGACGGGTCGCCGCCGAGGATCGCCTCGGGGACCGCCGCGCGGACGGCGGCCACCAGCTCGTCCCGCAGGGCGCCGACCTCGGCGGCGAACCGCTCGCGGTGCTCTGCGGCGTACTCCCCCGCCACGGCGAAGGCGGCGACGGCAGGCACGTCGAGCGTCCCGGAGCGCACGTGCCGCTCCTGGCCGCCGCCGTGCAGCACGGGCACGGGGCTGTGCTCCCGGCCGAGCAGCAGCGCGCCGATGCCGTAGGGGCCGCCGATCTTGTGGCCGGAAACGGTCATCGCGGCGAGCCCCGAGGCTTGGAAGTCCACGGGGATCTGGCCGTAGGCCTGGACGGCGTCGGCGTGCAGCGGCACGCCGAACTCGACGGCCACGTCGGCCAGTTCACGGACGGGCTGGATCGTGCCGATCTCGTTGTTGGCCCACATGACGGTGGCCAGGGCGACGTCGTCGGGGTTGCGTCCGATCGCCTCGCGCAGCGCGTCGGGGTGGACGCGGCCGTGGGCGTCGACGGGGAGGTATTCGACGGTGGCGCCCTCGTGCCGGCCGAGCCAGTCGACGGCGTCGAGGACGGCGTGGTGCTCGACGGGGCTGGCGAGGACGCGGGTGCGGGCCGGCTCCGCGTCGCGCCGGGCCCAGTACAGGCCCTTCACGGCGAGGTTGTCGGCCTCGGTGCCGCCGGAGGTGAAGACCACCTCGCTGGGGCGCGCGCCGAGCGACTCGGCGAGGGTCTCGCGGGCCTCCTCGACGGATCGGCGCGCCCGCCGGCCCGCCGCGTGCAGCGAGGAGGCGTTGCCGGTGACGGCGATCTGCGCGGTCATCGCCGCGATCGCTGCCGGGAGCATCGGAGTGGTCGCTGCGTGGTCGAGGTAGGCCATGGTGCGCACGATTCTACGAGCCGTACGGCACCGGACGCCCCGGCGGTATCAGCCTGCGAGACCCCAGGACACGGTGCCGTCCATCGCGACCAGCGCGGCGAGGACCGCCAGGTCGGCCACGCCGAGCCCGAGTCCGAGCAGGGCGCGGCCCTTTCGGGCGGTGCCGCGGTGCAGGGCGAGGCCCGCGAGGACGATCGCCGTGGGGCCGAGAAAGATGTTCAGGACGAGCAGTCCGAGCAGGCCGCAGACGAAGGAGGCGACGGCCATGCCGTCGGTGTCCCGGCGTCCGGTGGGGCGCGGCGGGGCGGCCTCCACGGCCTGACGCGGGGTGTGGTCGGCGGCGCGTTCGACGCTCCGGTCCGTGGCGGGTCCGGTGCGGTGCTGGGTGGTGAGTGCCATGGTCCGACTCCTTACGGGTCGTGGTGCCGCACGGATCTGGGATGAGGGCCGCTCAGTGGTGGTGGGTGCGGCGCTCGCGGAGCGCGAAGACCACGAGCCACACCCCGATGACCGCGGCGGCGACGAGCGTCACCGGCAGGGGGGTGTGGGCCACGGAACCCATGGCGACACCCAGCAGCAGGAGGGCGGCGACGAGGAAGAGCATGAGATCCCTCTCCAATCGGCGACCGGACCGTCACGGGCCCGGTTCGGTGAACGCTTGTGGTAACAACTGTTCACTGACTTCCAGGGTACTCCGTCCCGCGCTTTCCAAACTCGGAGAACAGTTGTTAACTGCATGGCATGAGTCACACCCTCGGCGTCCGACAGGCCCAGAAGCGCAGGACCCGGCAGGCGCTCCTCGACGCGGCGCTGCGGCTGCTGGAGGAGCAGAGCCTGTCCAGCCTGGGCCTGCGCGAGGTCACCCGGGCCGTCGGCGTCGCCCCCACCGCCTTCTACCGGCACTTCCGGGACATGGCCGACCTGGGGGTCGCGCTGGTGGAGGAGGCGCTCGGCAGCCTGCATCTGGCGCTCACCGCGCTGCTCTCCGCGACGGGTGAGCGCGCCGGGGACGACGACGGGGAGGAGCGCATTGCGGCCACCGTCGAACTGATCGCCGCGTACGTCCGCGCCCATCCCGCCCATGTCCGCTTCATCGCCCGCGAGCAGCACGGCGGTGTGCAGGCGGTGCGGGCCGCGATAAACGGCCAGCTCGCGCTGTTCGCCCAGGAGGTGAAGGATCAGTTCGCCGGGGAGCCGGGGACGGCGGGCTGGGCCGAGGACGACCTTTTGATGCTCGCCGGGATGTACGTCGACCACATGGTGATGACGGCCTCCGCCCTCCTGGAGGCGCAGGGCGACCCGGCGGCCGCCGAGCGGGTGGCGGCCACGGCGCGGCGCCGGCTGCGCCTGGTCAGCCTCGGTCGCCGCCACTGGCTGGACGTCTGAAGTAAGGGGCAACTAAGCTCTACGGTCATGACGAACGCCGGTGACGCCTGGATTCTCGACCGCACCTTCGCCGGCTCCTCGGGCGCCGTCCGCTGGGCCGCGCTCGGGCCCGTCGGCGCCCCGCCCGTCGTCCTGGTGCACGGCACCCCCTTCTCGTCGTACGTCTGGCGGGCCGTCGCCCGCGCCCTCGCGGGCGAACACCGCGTGTACGTCTGGGACCTGGCCGGATACGGCGCCTCCGAGATGCGGGACGGGCAGGACGTCTCGCTCGCCGCGCAGGGCCGGGTCCTGACCGAGCTGCTCGACCACTGGAGCCTTGAGCGGCCCGCCCTCCTCGCGCACGACTTCGGCGGCTGCGTCGCCCTGCGCGCCCACCTCCTGCACGGCGCGCGCTACGACCGCCTCGCCCTCGTCGACCCGGTCGCCCTCGCCCCTTGGGGCACCCCCACCTACCGGCTCCTCGGCGCGCACGCCGGCGTCTTCGCGCAGCTGCCGCCCCACCTGCACGAGGCACTCGTACGGACCTACGTCGGCTCGGCGTCCCACCGCGGCCTGCACCCCGCGGTGCTCGACCGGCTGGTGGCCCCCTGGTGCACGGCGGAGGGCAGGCCCGCCTTCTACCGGCAGATCGAGCAGAACGACCAGCGCTACACCGACGAGATCCAGGGCAGGTACGGGGAGTTGGACCTGCCGGTGCTGATCTGCTGGGGCGCCGAGGACACCTGGATCCCGGTGGCGCGCGCCCACGAGCTGGCCGCGGCGATCCCCGGCGCCGGGCTGCGCCTGATCGAGGGCGCGGGGCATCTCGTACAGGAGGACGCGCCCGCCGAACTCAGCGCGGAGCTGGCCCGTTTCCTCCGGGCTGATCCGCCGCGTACAGGGCGGTGACGGCCGCGGCGGCCCGGGCCAGTTCGGCGCGCACCTCGGGCGGCGAGAGCACCTCGACCGCGTCCGCGAAGGGCAGCAGCGTCTTGGTCGCGCCCAGGAACTCGTACGCCATACGGACCGTGATCCACTCACCCGTGCCGTCCCCCTCCTCGGGCGGGTGGGCCAACGCCGTGCCGTTGAGGCGCAGGAACAGGTCGTAGCGGTCGCGCCGCACTCGCGCCGTCACCTCGATGCCGCCGGGGCGCTCCTCCACCTGCGCCTTCAACAGCGCCCACACCTCGGCGAGTTCGACGCCGGGGCGGCGCCGGACCGGGGCCTCGGTGAGGGTGGCCGAGCCGATCCGGTCGGCGCGGAAGAGGCGCGGGGTGCCGCCCCGGTCGGCGACCAGGTACCAGACGCCGGCCTTCGACACCAGGCCGTACGGGTCGACGGTGTACGTCCTTGGCCGCGGGGCCCCGGCGTGCCGGTAGCGCAGCCGCAGGCGCCGGTCCGCGAAGACGGCGTCCTGGAGCGCGGCCAGCTCCCCGCCGGCCGAAGGGCCCGCCATCCAGCGGGAGGCGTCGACGAGGATGCGGCGGCCGGTCAGTTCGGCGGCGGGCCGGTGCGGTTCGGGCAGCGCGGCCATGACCTTGCGCAGCGCCGAGCCGAGCGCCCGGTCCAGGCCGAGCGCGGCGTGCGCGCCCCGTGCGGCGAGGACGAACAGGGCGCGCGACTCGTCGGCGGTCAGCCCCGTCACGTCGGTGCGGAAGCCGGCGAGCAGCTCGATGCCGCCGTGCCGGCCCCGCTCGGCGTAGACCGGGACGCCGGAGGCGGACAGGGCCTCGACGTCCCGGTAGACGGTGCGGACGGAGACCTCGAGCCGCTCGGCCAGTTCGCGCGCGGGCACCCGGCCGCGGGTCTGGAGCAGCAGCAGGATCGAGAGCAGCCGGTCAGCTTTCACGCCGTCCAGGATCCCGTACGAGGGCGTGCCCGCCGCGGCGGCTCCGGTACGAGGGCCTGCCCGCCCGGCGGTTCAGGACAGGCGGGCGCGGGCCAGCTGGCGCGACTGCGCGACCAGGCGGTCCGCGCTGTCCCACACCTCGGCGTCCTCCTCCAGGAAGCCGCCCGCGAGGTTGCGCGTGGTGATCGCGACGCGCAGCGGTCCGGGGGCCGGGCGGCAGCGCACGTGCACCGTCAGCTCCACGGTGGGCACCCAGCCGGTGAGGCCCATCTCGAAGGCGGTGGGCGGCAGCGCGTCCACCGCGAGCAGCAGCGACAGCGGGTCGGCGTCGCGGCCGTCCGCGAGGCCGAACCAGGCCCGCATCTCCCCCTTGCCGGAGGGCTGCCCGAGCGCCCAGCCGAGGGTGGCGGGGTCGAGCTTGAGGAAGAGGCGGTCGGCGATGGCGGAGCTGCCGGGCACCGGGCGGTGGCCCGGAGCGTCCTGGGCGCCGAAGCACTGGTCGAGCGGCGGGATCGCGGGCGGCTCCGCACTCGTGCGGACGTCGTCGGGGAGCGCGTCGAGGTCTCCGTACGAGGCGAGGACGCGGATCCGCTCGACCTCGCGGCCCTCCTCGTCGTACTGGAAGAGCGAGGCCTGTCCGGTGGAGAGGGAGCGGCCGCCGCGCACCACGTCCGTGCGGACCACGGCCGGGCCGGGCCGGGACGCGGTGAGGTAGTGCGCGGAGATGGTGAACGGGTCGGCGTGCGGCAGGGCGTCGGCGAGGGCGCGGCCGATGACGGCCAGGAGGTAGCCGCCGTTGACGGCGCTGATGATCGTCCAGCCGGCGGAGAGTTCGGAGTCGTAGACGCCGGGCTCGCGCCGGGTGACCGCGGTGTCGCGGTCGAACTCGCTGTCGCCGATGCGGGCGGGCGCCGCCGTGGGGAGGGGGGCTGCCGAGGTGTCCGAAGCTGCCGTTGCCATGGCAGCAAGGTACAACACCCAATTACTGAGCGGTAGCTTTTCGGGCTACGGCGTCTCCTCGACGTCCGCCTCCACCGCCGTGGAGCGCCGGTGCCAGGCGCGCGGTGCCCGCCAGTGGTAGCGCAGCGCCAGCAGGCGCAGGACGAACGCCGTCACGACGGCGAGGCCGCTGGTGAAGGCGGTCAGCTCGTCGAAGCGGATGCACAGGGCGACCATCGCCGCGCCCACGATGGCCGGCACGGCGTACAGGTCGCGGTCCCAGCGGACCAGCGAGGGCACTTCGTTGGCGACGATGTCGCGCAGGACGCCGCCGCCGACCGCGGTCATCAGGCCGAGGGCGGCGGACGCGGTGAGGCCGAGGCCGTAGTCGTACGCCTTGGTAGTCCCCGACACGCAGAAGAGCCCGAGGCCCGCCGCGTCGAAGACGTTCACCGCGAGCTGGGTGCGCTCCACCTCCGGGTGGAGGAAGAAGACCAGGGCGGCCGCGAAGAGCGGGGTGATGAAGTATCCGAGGTCGGTGAAGGCGGCCGGCGGGACGGCTCCGATGACCAGGTCGCGGAAGAGTCCCCCGCCCAGCGCCGTGACCTCGGCGAGGACGGCGATGCCGAAGACGTCGAAGTTCTTGCGCACGGCGAGCAGCGCGCCGGAGATCGCGAAGACGAAGATCCCCACGATGTCGAGCGCGTGCTGGACGGAGGGGCTGAACAGATCCTGGAGCACGCGCCATTCTTACCCGGGGCCACCCCTGCCTCGTCGCCGGCTTCGGTCCTGGTTGAGGGTTCGTGTGCGGCTGTTCGCCGTGCCGCCTCGCGCTGTCGTCCGAAAGTCCCCACTGGAACTTCAATGACACGGTTGAAGGCAGGCAAGGCAGGTGCGACGGACGAGTGAAGTGAGGTGCCATGAAGTTCGTGCTGGAGGTCGACATGGGCGAGAGCGCGTTCGAGGGAAGGGCCGCCGAGGAACTGGGCCGCATCCTGCGGTACTGGGGCGGCAACCTCGGCCACTACGCGCTGACGCCCGGCGACGGCGAGGCCGTCCAGGACTCCGCGTACCGGGAAGTGGGGCGCTGGAGCGTCACGGAGTGAGCGGGGTCGGCTCGTCGCCGACACGGCGGAGGGAGGGCACGCGACCGACCGCGTGCCCTCCCTCCGGAGCCTCCTACTTACCCGCCGACTCCGCGGGCGGCTCCACGGACTTGGCGGGGGCCTCAGCCGACGTGGCGGGGGTGTCCGCGGACGTGGCGGGGGTGTCCGCGGACTTGGCGGGGGTGTCCGCGGACGTGGCGGGGGTGTCCGCCGGCTCGGCGGGGATCTCCGCCGACTTCGCGGGGGTCTCCACCGGCTCGGCCGGGGTCTCCACCGGCTTCACAAGCGGCTCCACCGACTTCGCCGGGACCTCCGCCGGCTTCACAAGCGGCTCCACCGACTGCGCGGGGGCCTCCACCGGCTCGGCCGGGGTCTCCACCGGCTTCGCAAGAGGCGCCGCCGACCTCGCGGGAGTCTCCACCGGCTCGGCCGGGGTCTCCACCGGCTTCGCAAGAGGCGCTGTCGACTTCGCGGAGGCCTCCGTCGGCTTCGCGAGCGGCTTTGCCGTCTTCGTGGCGGGCTGATCCGGGGTCGATTCGTCCGCCTTGGGGGCCACCCTCACCACCTCGATGGCCTCCTTGGCGGCCGCCAGCAGCGTGGTGTCCTCGGGGGCCTGGTCCGCCGCGTTCTCCGGGTGGTGGCACGCCACCTGGTGCCCGGTGGCGAGCGGGATCAGCGGCGGCTCCTTCGTCTTGCAGATCTCCGTCGCCTTCCAGCACCGCGTGTGGAAGCGGCAGCCGCTCGGCGGGTCGATCGGCGAGGGCACGTCGCCGCGCAGCAGGATGCGCTCGCTCTTGGTGCCGCGCCGCTTGGGGTCGGGCACCGGCACGGCGGACAGCAGCGCCTTGGTGTACGGGTGCATCGGCGTGGAGTAGAGGTCCTTGCGGTCCGCCAGCTCCACGATCTTGCCGAGGTACATCACCGCGATGCGGTCCGAGACGTGCCGGATGACCGACAGGTCGTGCGCGATGATCACGTACGTGAGGCCCAGCTCGTCCTGGAGGTCGTCCAGGAGGTTGACCACCTGGGCCTGGATGGAGACGTCCAGGGCCGAGACGGGCTCGTCCGCCACGACCAGCTTCGGCCGCAGCGCCAGCGCCCGCGCGATGCCGATGCGCTGGCGCTGACCGCCGGAGAACTCGTGCGGGTAGCGGTTGTAGTGCTCGGGGTTGAGCCCGACGCGCTCCAGCATCTCCTGCACGGTCTTGCGCACGCCGCCCTCGGGCTTGACGCCCTGGAGCTTGAAGGGCGCGCCGACGATCGTGCCGATGGTGTGCCGGGGGTTCAGCGACGAATACGGGTCCTGGAAGATCATCTGCACGTCACGGCGGAGCGGACGCATCTTCGCGGTGTTCAGGTGCGTGATGTCCGTGCCCTCGAACTCGACGCGCCCGCCGGTCGGTTCGAGGAGCCGGGTGATGAGCCGGCCCATCGTCGACTTGCCGCAGCCGGACTCGCCGACCACGCCGAGCGTCTCGCCCGGACGCACGTCGAAGGTCAGCCCGTCGACCGCCTGCACGGCCGCCACCTGGCGCTGGAGCAGCCCCTTCTTGATGGGGAAGTGCTTCACCAGGCCCTCGACCTTGAGCAGCGGCTCGGGCGAGGTCTCGCTCTGCGCCGGGATCGTCATCTCCTGGCCCTGGCCCTTCACGTCGTCTTTCACAGCTTCGGCGCAATCTCTTCGGTCCAGATCCGGGTGCGCTCGTCCCGCGACATGTGGCAGGCGGAGTAGTGCCCCTCGGCCACCAGCCGCAGCTCGGGGCGCTCGGTGCGGGTGATCTGGTCCTTGGGGATGTCCGCGTAGGGGCAGCGCGGGTTGAAGGCGCAGCCGCTCGGCAGGTTGATCAGGCTGGGCGGGGAGCCCTTGACCGGGATGAGCCGCTCGGTCTCCTCGCGGTCGATGCGGGGCATCGAACCGAGCAGTCCCCAGGTGTACGGGTGCTGCGGCTCGTAGAAGACCTTCTCGGCGGTGCCGCGCTCGACGCACCGGCCGCCGTACATGACCAGCAGCTCGTCGGCCATCTCGGCGACCACGCCCAGGTCGTGCGTGATCATGATGACGGCGGAGCCGAACTCCTTCTGCAGATCCCGGATGAGGTCCAGGATCTGCGCCTGGACGGTGACGTCCAGGGCGGTGGTCGGCTCGTCGGCGATGAGCAGCTCGGGGTTGTTGACCAGCGCCATGGCGATCATGGCGCGCTGGCGCATGCCGCCGGAGAACTCGTGCGGGTAGCTGTCCACGCGCTTGTCGGGCTGCGGGATGCCGACCCGGTCGAGCATCTCGATCGCCCGCTTGCGGGCGGTCTTCTTGTCGACGGCGTTGTGGACCCGGTACGCCTCGACGATCTGCTTGCCGATGGAGTAGTACGGGTGCAGCGCGGAGAGGGGATCCTGGAAGATCATCGCCATCTCGCGGCCGCGCAGCTTGCGCACCTCGGTGGGGTCGGCGCCCAGCAGCTCCTTGCCGTCCAGCCAGATCTCCCCCGAGATCCGCGCCTTGCGGGCGCCGTACTGGCCGGCGGTGTGCAGCCCGAGGATGCCGAGCGAGGTGACCGACTTGCCGGAGCCGGACTCGCCCACGATGCCGAGGGTCTTGCCCTTCTCCAGCGAGAAGGTGAGCCCGTCGACGGACTTGACCAGGCCGTCGTCGGTCGGGAAGTGCACCTTGAGGTCGCGCACCTCCAGGAAGGCGGAGGGCGCGGGCGAGTCGGTGACGGGCTCGTTCACCGCGGCCCCGCTCTTGGACAGTTCGGTCATCCCAGCCTCACTCGCGGGTCGATGACGGCGTACAGAAGGTCGACGACGAGGTTGGCCACGGCGATGGCGAGCGCCGCGCACAGGGTCACGCCCAGGATGACGGGCAGGTCCTTGCTGCTGATGGCCCTGACCGCCTCCAGGCCGAGCCCGGGCAGGTTGAACGTGGACTCGGTCAGGACCGCGCCGCCCATCAGGACGCCGAGGTCGAGGCCGAAGACGGTGAGGATCGGCGTCATCGCGGAACGCAGCGCGTGCTTGCGGATGACGGCGGACTCGCCGAGGCCCTTGGCGCGGGCGGTGCGGATGTAGTCCTCGCCGAGCACCTCCAGCATGGTGGCGCGGGTGAGGCGGGCGTACATGGCGGCGTTGAGGAAGGCCAGCACGATCCACGGCAGGATCAGCGTCTGGAGCCAGACACCGGCGGAGTCGTCGGTGCTGAGACTGTCCGCGATCTTGACCCAACCGAGGTTGTGGACGAAGACGCCCATCGCGATCATGCCGGTGAAGAAGACGGGGAGCGAGACGCCGCCGAGGGCGGTGGTCATCGCGGCCCGGTCCCAGACGGTGCCCCGGCGCAGCGCGGAGACGACGCCGGTGGCGACACCGCCGGCGAGCCAGAGCACACACGCGCCGGCGGCGAGCGCGCCGGTGACGGGCAGGGCGTCCTTGAGGGTCTCCCACACGGGGGCCTCGGTGCGGAAGGAGTAGCCGAAGCAGGGCGCCGGGCAGTGCGTGACGTCACTGCCGTTGACGTAGTCGCGCCCCATCGGGATGCCCTTGACGAAGTCCCAGAACTGGACGAGCAGGGGGTCGTCGAGACCCAGTTTGACGCGGATGCCTTCGAGCTGCTCGGCACCCGACGCCTTGCCGGCGAAGAGGACGGCGATGTCCTGTCCCGCCCATTTGGGCAGCATGAAGAAGACGGTGAAGGTCGCGAGCAGTACGACCAGCACCATGATGATGACGGCGATCAGGCGCCGGATGAGGTAAGCAAGCACTGTGCGCGGCCCGGCGGCGGCCAGGACCCCCTTGTGAGGGGTCCCGGCCGCCGCCCGGGGCCATCACCTGCCCTTCGGACTGGCGGGATGCGGCGGCGGTGGGTCAATCAACTGCGGGTGCCCGGACGGATGGTGCCTCGCCCGGTGTTCCGGGTGTTACTTCGTGACGCCGAGCGAGACGTAGTCGTAACGGCCGTTGTAGGCGTCCGACATGTAGGCGTTGGTCAGTCGCGGTCCGCGCCAGGTGATGTTCTTCTCGTAGAGGAAGGGCATCCAGTCGGCGTTGTCGAGGATCCGCTTGTCGAGCTGCTCGTAGATCTCACCGGCCTTGGCCGGGTCGGTCTCCGCGATGGCCTTGTCGAAGAGCCCGTCGATCTTCTTGTCCTTGATCTGCGACTCGTTGTAGTTGCCGTTGTCGATCAGGTAACGGCTGTCGAACAGCGGCTGCGCGTAGCCCTGGCCGGAGGGGAAGTCCGGGCCCCAGCCGCTCATCTGCATGCTGTAGCCGCGCTTCTTCACGACGGAGGGCGAGCCGGTGATGCTGGCGGAGTCGGCGCCGTCGAGGGACTCGACCTCGACCTTGATGCCGACCTTGTCCAGCTGGGCCTGGAGCGCCTCGGCTGCGTCGACCTCACCCGGGTTGTTGTTGCGGGCGGTCAGCTTGGCCGAGAAACCGTTCGGCTTGCCGCACTTCTTCAGCTCGTCCTTGGCCTTGGCCGCGTCCGGCTTGCCCTTGCGCGCCAGGACGCCGTAGGGGTCGTAGTCGCTGTGACCGGGGATCGCCACGGGGAACGTGCTGTTGGCGATGTCACCGGCCGCGACCTTGCCGCCGCGGGTCTGCTGGAGGCCCGCGAAGTTGGTCCCGTAGAAGACGGCCTTGCGGCAGTGCACGTTGTCGAACGGCTTGGCGGGGTGGATCAGGGCGACGTAGCGCACGAAGGACGTGTGCATGTTGTCGACGCTGTCGCGGTGCTTCTGCACGGCGGTGACGCGGCCGGACTGGGTCATGCCGGTGCCGTTGAGGTCGACGTCGTAGTCGCCCGCCATCAGCTTCTTGTCGTTCTCCTCCAGGTTGGCGGAGATCGTCACGTCGACCTTGTCGGGCAGCGCCGCGCGGATCGGGTCCGAGGACTTCTTCCAGGCCGTGTTGCGCACCAGCAGGATCTTCTTGCCGGACTTGTACTCCTGGAACTTGTACGGGCCCGAGGAGAACGGACGCGCGGTGTACTTCGCCTTGGTGTCCTTGGCCTCCTTCACCGGCGAACCGGAAGGCATGGCGAGGAACTGCTCGAAGTCACCGTTGCGCTTGGGCAGCTTGAAGACGATGGTCTGGTCGTCGGGCGTCTGGATCGCCTTCAGACCGCCCTTGTCCTTGTAGGGGCCCTGGTACTTCTTGTCCGGGTCGAGGGCCTGGCGGATGTAACCGGGGCCACCGGTGATGGTGTCCGTCGCCCAGGAGCGCTCGATGCCGTACTTGATGTCCTTGGAGGTCAGCTTGGAGCCGTCCTCCCAGGTCAGGCCATCCCGCAGCTTGTACGTGTAGGTCTTGCCGTCGTCGGAGATCTTCGCCGTGGAGGTGGCGAGGTCCGGGACCAGCTTCGTGCCCGCCTTGCCCGGCTTGGTGTCGTAGGACACCAGCTGCCGGGTGTAGAAGCGCATGAAGTCCCACGACATGCCGTAGTAGGCGCGCTGGGGGTCGGCCGAGTCGAGGTCCTGCTTGCCGACCATCCTCAGCGTGCCCCCCTTCTTCTTGGACGGGTTGGCGACCTTGTCGAGCGCCGCGTTGTAGCCGGCACCCTTCGAGTCGCCGTCGTCACCGTCACCGCCGCCGCACGCCGTGGTGGTCACCAGCGCCGCGACCACGAGGGCCGCACCAGCGGTGAGCCGTCGTTTCGAGGAAACTGTGGGCATTTTCTCGTAACCTCCGAGATTCGCGGTCCCTGGCCTTGAGCTGCCGGAGAACCATGGATAGAGCCACCTGACATGCGGCAGGGGCAAGTCGGTCGGGGACCGCTAGCGCGTCCCCTTCGGGTCGAGCGCGTCGCGCAGCCCGTCACCGAAGAGATTGAAGGCCAGGACCGTGATGAAGATCGTCACGCCCGGGAAGACCATGAACATCGGATCGTGCTCGTACGTCTCCAGCGCGTCGCGCAGCATGCCGCCCCAGGAGGCGGTGGGCGGCCGGACACCGGCGCCGAGGAAGCTGAGGGCCGCCTCCGTGAGGATGTTGGTCGGGATCATCAGCGTCGCGTAGACGGTGATCGGGGCGACCAGGTTGGGCAGCAGCTCGCGGAAGAGGATGTGGCGCTTTCCGCCGCCGAGGCTGCGGGCCGCTTCCACGTACTCGCGCTCACGCAGCGAGAGGGTCTGCCCCCTGACGATGCGTCCGACGTAGGGCCAGCCGAAGAAGCCGATGACCAGGACCAGGATCGCGACGCGCACGCTGGAACCGGTCAGGCCGAGCAGGTCGTCGGGCAGGACGGAGACGAGGGAGATGATGAAGAGCAGCTGCGGGAAGGAGAGCAGTACGTCCATCACCCGGCTGATCAGCGCGTCGATCCAGCCGCCGAAGTAGCCGGCGATGATCCCGAAGAGGGTGCCGAGCACCACGGCGACGATGGCGGCGAGGAAGGCCACCAGGAGCGAGATCCGCGCGCCGTAGACGATGCGGCTGAAGACGTCGCGGCCCTTGTTGGGCTCGACGCCGAAGAGGAAGTCGCCGCTCATGCCGCCGAGCGCGCCCTTGGGGAGGTTGGTCAGCTCGTCGAGCTCTTCCTGGTGGAAGTCGTTGGGCGGGTGCCCGAGCAGGCTCACGATCAGGGGCGCGAAGACGGCGACCAGGACCAGGAGCACCACGGTGATGCCGCCCGCGAGGGCGACCTTGTCCCGCTTCAGGCGGTTCCAGGCGATCTGCTTGAGGGACCGGCCCTCGACCTTCTTCACCCCTGCACCAACTGCGGGAGCGACGTCCTCGGTCGGGTCCGCGTCCGCAGGTGTGTCATGCAATGGTGCCGTCATCGTGGCAGGGACCCCTCTCAACCGGTGGTGACCGGCCCGCACTTGCCGCTGTAGCGACGTGATCAGTCCGTCGTGCACAGGGGCGAAGGCCCCTTGGAGCGGGAGTCTTCATCCAGGCTGCGAGCTGTTACCAGTCTTGTTGGTGAATGGATGCGCAACCGTGATGCTGATCGAGGTGTTCCGTTATCCGGACGCGGCTGAACGAGGGTCGAACACGGGGCAGTTGGGGTGCAACGCTTCACGGGCGCCCATAGGGCCCCACCCGCATCAGAACGGACATCGCGTCCGTTCGCGCTGTTCAGTACTGCGCGGGGTAGCCGTAACCGCCGGCCGGGGCGGGGGCCGCCTGGGCCTCGCGGTCGTAGAAGGGGCGGGCGTTGGCCCGCAGCCACAGGGTGACCGGGTCGTAGTCGTCCGACATCGCGACCGTCGAGACGGGCAGGCCCTCCGGCACGGCGGGGATGGACTGGCGCATCATCGCCCGCACCGCCTCCACCGAGGGCGGCGAGGTGTCGTACACGTCCAGGCCGATGGCCAGGTGGGGCGCGCCGAGCACGGGCTGGACCCAGGCGCGGCGCAGGGAGCGCACGACGGGCGTGCGGTGCGCGTTCTGCGTCAACAGGGCGTAGAACTGGGGCAGCTCGATGCTCGGCTCGGTCAGCCTGAGCGGTCCGGCGGGCAGCAGGTCGAGGCCGGTGGCGATGCGGCGCAGATCCAGCCAGGGGATGCCGACGCCGCCGCCGGGGGCGTGCGGATTGAGCCACAGGCCGTAGTGGTCGGGGTAGAGGGTGCGGGCGACGTCGACGCCGCGCACCACCTCGTAGCTGCGGTTCCAGCCGCTGGCGGACAGCTCCTGGGCGGAGGTCACACAGGGGGCGTAGCCGAGGCCCTCGACCTCCATGGTGCCGTACTGGGCGTCGGGCGAGCCGGCCTGGCCGTGCCACAGGAGCATCCACAGCTGGTCGGCGGCGAGCGCGCGCAGCAGTGCCTCGTACGCGTCGTAGCGCCCCGGCGTCACCTGGCGCAGCATCTGCTCGACCTGTCCCCGAGGACTTGAGCCAGCTCGTCCAGGGGAGGCCCCATCGGCCGCAGCCGTGCCCGACGCACTCACCCGTTACCGCCCCTTCACTACGAACCCGCACCGCCCCGGCCGGGCCATGGAACCAGCTTAAGCGGCGAGGCGGGCGCGGACTTGACGTACGCGCTTCACATCGCGCCCCGACCGGCGCGGGCTCAGGCGTGCCGCTGGAAGAACGGCCGCACCTTCGCGCGCAGCCAGTCGCCCACCGGGTCCTGCGCCACGTCCAGCAGGACGAGGTTGACCGGCCAGGCCACCGGGACCCGGCCGAGGGCGCGGCCGAGGGCCTCCATCGGCAGCTCGCGGGCCGGGCCCTCCCAGGTGGCCAGTTCGACGCCGACGAACAGGGTCGGCTCGTCCGTCTCGACGGCGGCCAGGCAGCGGCGGGCGGTGAGGACGACGCCCGTCGCCTCGAACTCCCCGGCGGCGGCGGCGAGGAAGTCCACCGGGTCCTCCTGCCAGTCCGGCTCGAAGAGGCGGACCCGGCCGCCGGTGGTCGGCCCGTCCAGCGGGGTGCGCCCCGCCCGGCACAGCTCGGCCACGGCGGCCGGCGGCAGCGGGACGCCGACGGTGCCCTCGGGGTTCAGCGCGATGCCCAGCTGCGGTGGCAGGCCCCGGGCGAACTCCACGGCGGGCGCCACCGTGCAGCCCATGCGGTCCGCCGCGTCGCCGAGGGCCTGGCGGAACTGCTGCTCGGAGGTGAAGACGGGGACGTAGGCCTGGCCGTCGATCTCCAGCGTGGGCAGGTCCAGGGTGCGGCTGTCGGGGCCGCCGCCGTTCGGCAGCGGGACCCAGAGGTGGCTGCGGCCGAGGACCTCCACGATGCGGCCGCCCGCCGGGGCGGGGGCGCCGAGGCAGGCCGCGAGGACCTCTTCCAGTTCGTTGCCCGGCCATCCCCCGTACGGATGGGCGTGTGCCTGCGCCGGAAAGTTCATCTGTCCAACCCCTGCTCGCGACCGCTTAGCCTGCGGCTGAACCCTAACGTCGGCCGCCCTCAGCGGTCGAAGGCGATCCCCCGGCCGTCGAAGGAGACGGCCCGCAGCACCTGTGCCGCCGCCCGGTCCAGGAGCACCGCCGACCCGCAGCCGCGCGGCAGGTCGCCCCGCTCGGCGGCGCCGACCAGCCGGCCGACCGTCCTGCGGTGGCGCGCGAAGGCGTACCGGGACACGCCCCGGCCGCGCTCGCGCTGGCCCTGGAGGGCGGTGTCGGCCGGCACGTCGAGCAGGAGCAGGTGCAGTGTCCTGCCCCGTCGGGCGGCCTCGCGGGCCAGCCAGCGGCGCACCCAGGGCTGGGTGCCGCAGTCGTGCACGACGACGCCGGCGCCGGACCGCAGGACGCGGCGCAGGCCCGTGTAGTGCGCGAGGCGGACCAGGGGGCGGTAGAGCGCGTACGGCAGCGGGGCGGGCATGCGGGCGGCCCACGCGTCGCGGGTGTCCTGGGAGTCGACGCGGGGGCCCGTGACGGCCTGGCGCATCAGCGTGGACTTCCCGCCGCCGGGCAGCCCGGAGACGACGACCAGGTCACCCTCGTCGAAGGTGAGGCGGTGGGGGCTGTGCCCGCCCCGCTGCCGCAGGTCCCGGACGACGGGCACGGGCAGCGGGCCGCAGCCCTCCCGGGCCGGGGCGGCAGCCTGCTTCGGCAGCGCCATCCCCGTGGTCATGGCGTGGACGCTCGTCCTGCTGCGCACCGTGATCGGCCTCCCCATAGCGGTCACGTACTGCTTTCCCCGGCAAGTGTAAAGAGAAGGTAATGCGGCACAAGGGAAATTTCCGGAGCCCGTGCCGGACCCCCCGCGGCCGGACCACCAGTCCCCCTGGCCCCGGCCGCGTGCAATGATGTGCGCGCCAACTCCATACCGGCCGTTTGAATCCGCGCGGGAGAGTTCCCGGACCAGCACGCATGGGCCCGGGGCGCCGAAGGAGCAAGTCCCTCCCTTGAATCTCTCAGGCCCCGTACCGCGCGGGCGAGGCACATCTGAAAAGCGAGCCGGCACGCCGGCTCCACCCAAGGTGCAAGCCGTCCGTCCCGCATGTCGGGACGCTCGCGGCGAACCTCTCAGGTTCCGATGACAGATGGGGAGGATCGACCTCGCCCGTCATGCCCTGGGAGTTCCCTCATGAGCACTGCCCCCCGCCTCACCGCCCTCGATGCCGTGCATCGTGCGCTCGGCGCGACCATGACCGACTTCGCGGGCTGGGACATGCCGCTGCGCTACGGCAGCGAGCGCGACGAGCACAACGCCGTGCGCACCAAGGCCGGCCTCTTCGACCTCTCCCACATGGGCGAGATCACCGTCACCGGCCCCGAGGCCGTCGACCTGCTGAACTTCTCGCTGGTCGGCAACATCGGCTCGGTGGGTGTCGGCCGCGCCCGCTACACCATGATCTGCGCCGAGGACGGCGGCATCCTCGACGACCTGATCGTCTACCGCCTCGGCGAGAGCGAGTACCTGGTCGTCGCCAACGCCTCCAACGCCCAGGTCGTGCTCGACGCGCTGAGCGCCCGCGCCGAGGGCTTCGACGCCGAGGTCCGCGACGACCGCGACGCCTACGCGCTGCTCGCCGTCCAGGGCCCCGAGTCCCCCGGCATCCTGAAGTCGGTGACCGACGCCGACCTGGACGGCCTGAAGTACTACGCGGGCCTGCCCGGCACCGTCGCGGGCGTCCCCGCCCTGATCGCCCGCACGGGCTACACCGGCGAGGACGGTTTCGAGCTCTTCGTCGCCCCCGGTGACGCGGAGAAGCTGTGGAACGCGCTGATGGAGGCGGGCACGCCCGCCGGCATGGTGCCGGCCGGCCTCTCCTGCCGCGACACGCTGCGCCTGGAGGCGGGCATGCCGCTGTACGGGCACGAGCTGACCGCCGCCCTCACGCCCTTCGACGCCGGTCTCGGCCGGGTGGTGAAGTTCGACAAGACCTCGCAGGCCGACACCTTCGTGGGCCGCGCGGCGCTCGCGGCCGCCGCCGAGCGCGCCGAGAGCGCCCCGCCGCGCAAGCTGGTCGGCCTGGTCGCCGAAGGCCGCCGCGTGCCGCGTGCGGGCTTCTCCGTCGTCGCGGACGGCCAGGTCATCGGCGAGGTCACCTCCGGCGCCCCCTCCCCGACGCTGGGCAAGCCGATCGCGATGGCGTACGTCGACGCGGAGCACGCCGCCCCGGGCACGCCCGGCGTGGGCGTGGACATCCGCGGTACGCACGAGCCGTACGAGGTCGTGGCGCTGCCCTTCTACAAGCGCCGGAAGTGACCCCCCGCACACCTTTCCCGTTCCGCAGCACCCACCCGCGTACAGGAGAATTCAGGTCATGAGCAACCCCCAGCAGCTCCGCTACAGCAAGGAGCACGAGTGGCTGTCGGACGCCGAAGAGGGCGTGTCGACGGTGGGCATCACGGAGCACGCGGCCAACGCGCTCGGTGACGTCGTCTTCGTGCAGCTTCCCGAGGTCGGTGAGACGGTGACCGCGGGCGAGACCTGCGGCGAGCTGGAGTCGACCAAGTCCGTCAGCGACCTGTACTCGCCGGTGAGCGGCGAGGTCGTCGAGGCCAACCAGGACGTCGTGGACGACCCGTCGCTGGTGAACTCGGCTCCCTTCGAGGGCGGTTGGCTCTTCAAGGTCCGGATCGCGGAGGAGCCGAAGGACCTGCTCTCCGCGGACGAGTACACCGAGTTCTCCGGCAGCTAAGGATCATCCCGATGTCGCTTCTGAACACCCCTCTGCACGAGCTGGACCCGGACGTCGCCGCCGCCGTCGACGCCGAGCTGCACCGCCAGCAGTCGACCCTGGAAATGATCGCCTCGGAGAACTTCGCTCCGGTCGCCGTCATGGAGGCCCAGGGCACCGTCCTCACCAACAAGTACGCCGAGGGCTACCCCGGCCGCCGCTACTACGGCGGCTGTGAGCACGTCGACGTCACCGAGCGACTCGCGATCGAGCGCGTCAAGGAGCTGTTCGGCGCCGAGTACGCCAACGTCCAGCCGCACTCCGGCGCCTCCGCCAACCAGGCCGCCCTCTTCGCGCTCGCCCAGCCCGGCGACACGATCCTCGGCCTGGACCTGGCGCACGGCGGCCACCTCACCCACGGCATGCGCCTGAACTTCTCCGGCAAGCAGTTCAACGTGGTCGCGTACCACGTGGACGAGGCCGGCCTGGTCGACATGGCCGAGGTCGAGCGCCTGGCCAAGGAGAACAGCCCGAAGGTGATCATCGCGGGCTGGTCCGCCTACCCGCGGCAGCTGGACTTCGCCGAGTTCCGCCGGATCGCCGACGAGGTCGGCGCGTACCTGTGGGTCGACATGGCGCACTTCGCCGGTCTGGTCGCCGCCGGGCTGCACCCGAACCCGGTGCCGCACGCGGACGTGGTGACCTCCACCACGCACAAGACGCTGGGCGGCCCGCGCGGCGGCATCATCCTGGCCCGCAACAAGGACTTCGCGAAGAAGCTGAACTCCGCGGTCTTCCCCGGCTTCCAGGGCGGCCCGCTGGAGCACGTGATCGCGGCCAAGGCGGTCTCCTTCAAGGTCGCCGCGAGCGAGGAGTTCAAGGAGCGCCAGCAGCGCACCCTGGACGGCGCCCGCATCCTGGCCGAGCGCCTGGTCCAGGACGACGCGAAGGCCGTCGGCGTCGACGTCCTGTCCGGCGGCACCGACGTGCACCTGGTCCTGGTGGACCTGCGCGACAGCGAGCTGGACGGGCAGCAGGCCGAGGACCGCCTCCACGAGGTCGGCATCACGGTCAACCGCAACGCGGTCCCGAACGACCCGCGCCCCCCGATGGTCACCTCGGGCCTGCGGATCGGCACCCCGGCGCTCGCCACGCGCGGCTTCCAGGAGGACGACTTCCGTGAGGTCGCCGACATCATCGCCGAGGCCCTCAAGCCCGGCTTCGAGGCGGACGCCCTGAAGGCCCGGGTCTCGGCCCTGGCCGACAAGCACCCCCTGTACCCCAGCCTGTAGTCATTTCGTACGCTTTCCTTCGTACGTAACTCCGGGGCACCGCGCACACTGGAACTGAACACAGTGAGCGCGGTGCCCCCGCTCATGCCCGGCGCACGCCCCGATCTCCGCACCACCCCGGCGGACGGGGCGTCCACCAAAACCATTGGAGTCTCCCGTGGCCATCTCGGTCTTCGACCTGTTCTCGATCGGCATCGGCCCGTCCAGCTCCCACACGGTCGGCCCGATGCGGGCCGCCCGCATGTTCGCGAGCCGCCTCAAGAACGAGGGCCTCATGGCCCACACCGCCGCGATACGGGCCGAGCTGTACGGCTCGCTCGGCGCCACCGGCCACGGGCACGGCACCCCCAAGGCCGTCCTGCTCGGCCTGGAGGGCGAGTCGCCCCGCACCGTCGACGTGGAGTCCGCCGACGGCCGCGTCGAGGCGATCAAGAGCAGCGGCCGCCTCAGCCTGCTCGGCGTGCACGAGATCGACTTCGACTTCGACACGGACCTGGTGCTGCACCGCCGCAAGGCCCTGCCGTACCACGCCAACGGCATGACGATCTTCGCGTACGACCGTGACGGCGCCCTCGTCCTGGAGAAGACGTACTACTCCGTGGGCGGCGGTTTCGTCGTCGACGAGACCGTCCTGGAGCAGGAGGGCGGCTCGGGCGAGAACCCGATCGTGCCGGACGACACCGTCCTGAAGTACGCCTTCCGCACCGGCGACGAGCTGCTGCGGCTCTCCCGGGAGACCGGTCTGTCCATCTCCGCGATGATGCTGGAGAACGAGAAGGCCTGGCGCACCGAGGAGGAGATCCGCGAGGGCCTCCTGGACATCTGGCGCGTCATGCAGGCCTGCGTCTCCCGCGGCATGTCCCGCGAGGGCATCCTGCCGGGCGGTCTGAAGGTGCGCCGCCGCGCGGCGAACTCGGCCCGCCAGCTGCGCGCCGAGGGCGACCCGCAGGCCCGCTCCATGGAGTGGATCACGCTCTACGCCATGGCCGTCAACGAGGAGAACGCCGCCGGCGGCCGCGTCGTGACCGCCCCGACGAACGGCGCCGCGGGCATCATCCCGGCCGTCCTGCACTACTACATGAACTTCATCCCCGGAGCCGACGAGGACGGCGTGGTCCGCTTCCTGCTCGCGGCCGGGGCGATCGGCCTGCTCTTCAAGGAGAACGCCTCCATCTCCGGCGCCGAGGTCGGCTGCCAGGGCGAGGTCGGCTCCGCCTGCTCGATGGCGGCGGGCGCCCTCGCCGAGGTCCTCGGCGGCTCCCCCGAGCAGGTGGAGAACGCCGCCGAGATCGGCATGGAGCACAACCTCGGCCTGACCTGCGACCCGGTCGGCGGCCTCGTGCAGATCCCGTGCATCGAGCGCAACGGCATGGCGGCCGTGAAGGCCGTCACCGCCGCCAAGATGGCGATGCGCGGCGACGGCTCCCACAAGGTGTCCCTCGACAAGGTCATCAAGACCATGAAGGACACCGGCGCCGACATGTCCGTCAAGTACAAGGAGACGGCCCGGGGCGGGCTCGCGGTGAACATCATCGAGTGCTGAGGCGCTCCGCGAGGTGATCCCGTCGTCGCGGTCGACGACGGGACATCTCGAATTCACTCGGCGCGGACTCCGCCCCACGTACGCGCTCTTTTCTCGGAAAGGCCTCCTTTTCCGGCGCCGGACGAGAGGGAAATGGCGTTCCCCAGGATCGGTGGACGCCGTCCGCAGGGCCGCCGGGCCACCCGGCCGCCATCCTTTTGGCTCTCCCTCAAAACGTCGGTGAGACCGTCTCGGAAAGCGAGACATCCGGCTGTTTTCCTCAAAAGCTGCTGCTACGTTCTCGCCTGTCGCCGGCATTCAGTACCCGGCCCGTGACGCGGCATCGTCATCACCGCCCGCGAGATCGGGCCCAGGCAGCGCAATGGGGGCCACTGCCAGTGATCATCGTTCCGTACGCTCATGGCGCGGCAAGCCCGCACCGGATCGCCGGAGCGGCGGCGCCGTTCGGCGGTGCCGTCTTCGTCGTCGACCCCACGGAGCCACTGCCCCCGACCGTGCTGTCCCTGCTGGGGCAGTTGGGGCCGGTGGTCTCGGGCAGCCAGGGGGACGCGGCGCTGCTCACCGAGCTGGAGCGGTACCGGCCCAGGGGCGTGGTCGCCTTCGTCGACGTGCTGCTGCCACTCGCCTCCTGGATCGGCGCCCACTTCGAACTGCCCTGTCACACCGCCGCCACCTGCGCCTTCCTGACCAGCAAGGCCGCCCAGCGGCGCCGGCTCAACGAGCAGGGCGCGGGGCACGTCTCCACCACCTCGTTCTCGTTCGAGGGTGAGCTGCCCGCGCACCTCGCCGAGTCGGTCTACCCGGCGGTGCTCAAGCCCGACGCGGGGGCCTCCAGCCGGGACACCTTCTACCTGGAGAGCTTCGCCGACCTGCGGGCGCACACCGGTGACCTCGTCGCCGGCCGGCGCTGCGTCCTCGAAGAGGCGATCGTCGGCGCCGGCCGGCTGCCCGGGTCGTGGCTCGCCGACTATCTGTCCGTGGAGCACGCCCTGGCCGACGGGGAGGCCCGCTGCCTCGGCATGACGGGCCGGCTGCCCCTGGCACCGCCGGTGCGCGAACGCGGCCTGGTCCACCCCCTGACCCTGGACGGGGATCTCGGCGCCGAGGTCCGCGAGCTGGCCCTGCGGGCGGTGCGGGCCCTCGGTGTGACCACCGGCCTGACCCACACCGAGATCAAGGTGACCCCGAAGGGCCCGCAGGTCATCGAGGTCAACGGCCGGCTCGGCGGCTCATTGGAACGCCTGGTCCCGCGGGCCGGGGTGGCCGACGTGGTGAGCCTCGCCGTCGAGATCGCCGCCGGCGCCAAGGCGGCGCGCGTGGCCGAACTGATCCGTCCCGCCGAGCAGGTGGCCATGGTCCGGTGGGTGCAGCCCCCCATGGCGGCGACCGCGGTCGAGGGCATCACCGGCCTCGCCGACCTGCGCCGGATGCCGGGCGTCTTCGGCGCCGGACGCGTCCTCGCCCCCGGCTCCGCCGTCGACTGGCGGCGCGGCTCGATCGGCCGGGTGGTCGACGTATGGCTGGAGGCGGCCGACCTGGACGAGCTGGCGCACCGCTCGGCGGCCGTGGAACGACACATCGATCGCCACATCACCTGGAGGTACGCGTGACCGTCACCACCCTGAACACCCCCTCGGCCGAGGCCGTCGTCACCGAGGCCGTCCGCCGGGCCTGGAGCGAGGTGCTGGGCGAGGAGCCCGAGTCGGCGGACGTCAGCTTCTTCGAGGTGGGCGGTGACTCGCTCGCCGCCGTGGAGATGATCGAGCACCTCCAGGAGGAGCTGGGCCGCTCGGTGCGCATCCAGGACGTCTACCGCTCCCCGTCGCAGGCCGGCCTGGTGACGGCGCTGCTGATCGACGAGGGTTCCGTGCCGGCCGCCCACCACACGACCGGGCGCACCGTCGTGCGGCTGCGCAACGCCGGCGCGGGCCGCCTGTGGTGCTTCCTGCCGCCGCAGTCCGGCGCCGTGACCCGCTACGCGAGCATGGCGCGCCTGCTGCCGCTGGCCGACGCGGTCTGGGCCTGCGAGACCCCGGCGGCCCTCTCGCGCGAGGGCATGCGGGCCGTCGCCGACGGCCTGGCGGACGCTCTGATCGGCGAAGGGGCGACGGACTTCGACGAGATCGTGCTGGCCGGGTACTCCCTCGGCGGTGTCTTCGCCCACGAGGTCGCCGCCGCCCTCGCCGCGCGGATCGGGCACGAGCGGGTGTCGGCGCTGCAGATCGACCCGCCCTCCCCCGGCGACCCGGCCCTGTCGCTCACCGCCACCTTCGAGGTGTTCGTGCGCGTCGGCTGGCGCATCACGGCCCGGGAACCCGCCGAGTTCATCGACGCGGCGGGCGAGCGGGACTTCGCGGCCGTCGCCGCCGCCGCGGCCGAGGCCGGCACCCTGCCGAAGAACGCGGGCGCCGACGAGGTCGAGGAGGCGTGGGAGGTGTACGCCGCCAACGCCGCGATCCTCGGCGGGTGGGAGCCGGTGCGGCACCACCCGGACGACCGCCGGGCCATGCTCCGCAGCGTGGCCGCCGACGAGAGCGTGCCGGGCGCCACGGAGACGGTGTGGGCGCCCTGCGCGCCGGAACCGGCCTGGGCCCCGGCCCTCGACGCCGGCCACTGCTGGGGCATCCGCCTCGAACACTTCCAGCTCCTCGAGGCGCCGAACGACGCGACCATCGCCCGCTGGCTGATAGCGGCGGCGGACCTGCTCGCCGGTGAAGTCGGGGCGCGGTAGATGACCCTCACGCCGTCGGTCGAGGACGCCGCCGTGCCACCCCCGCCGGGCCGCGGCCGGCTGCCCGGCTGGCTGACCGAGCTGGGCCGGCCGGGCGCCCGCGGCACGCTGGCCCGGCAGGCGCTGATCGACTCTGCGGGCAACGGGATCGCGCTCGGTCTGCTGACCCTGTTCCTCGTCGGCCCGGCCGGTCTGACCAAGGCCGAGGTCGCCGGCTGTCTGACGCTGGCGGCGGCCGGGGGCCTGCTCGCGACCCTGCCGGCCCGCCGGCTGATGCCCCGGATCGGCGCGCGCCGCTACGCCATCGGCTCCAACCTGATCCGCGCGGTGCTGATCGGCGTCCTGCCCTTCACCTCCGGGGTGGTGCCGATCGGCGCCCTGCTGATCCTGAACGGCGTGGCGGAGGCCGGACGTTACGCCATGTACCAGGTGATCATCGCCGAGGCGGTGCCGGACGAGGCCCGCACCGAGGTGCTGGGCATCCGCCGCGCGCTCGGCAACCTCGGCTTCACCGCGGCGGCGGGCCTGTCCGCGGTCGCGATCGCCGGGGGCGGCCGGTCCGCCTTCCAGGCGGCCTTCCTCTTCGACGTACTGACCTTCCTCGTCAGCGCCGCGCTCGTGGCACGGATCGAGGCCGGGCTGCCCGGCACGGCGCCCCCCGCCGCGACGACGCGGCACGGGGCGCTCGGCGACGTGCGGTACATGACGCTGACCGGCCTGCGCAGCGTCTGCGGGATCGTCGCGTCCGGGGTGCTGACCGTGGGCCTGCCGCTGTGGGTGGTCACCGAGACCGAGGCGCCGCGCTGGATCGCGGGACTGCTGCTCGGGGTCAACACGCTCCTCGTGGTGCTGTTCCAGGTCGCGATCTCCGCGCGCGTGACGAACCTCGCCGCCGCCCGGCGCGCCCTGCTGGTCAGCTGCGCGCTGACCTGCGTGGGGATGGCGGGGTTCGCGCTGGCCTCGCACGTCGGGGCGGGGACGGCCGCGCTGCTGCTGTGCGCGGGGACCGCCCTGGTCGGCTTCGGGGAGATGGCCGACACCGCGAGCTGGTGGGTGATCTCGTTCGACCTGGCGCCGGTGGACCGCCGCGCCGAGTACCTCACCACCTTCGACATGTCCACACCGGCGACGGAGATCGCCGGCCCGACCGCCATGGTCCTCGTGGTCGCGGCGGGCAGCACGGGCTGGGTCGCGTTCGGCGCGCTCGTGCTCGCCTCCGGCCTCTTCTCGGCGCTGCTGCTGCGTCATGAAACCGCTCCTGGGAAGGACACCGCATCCGCATGAGCACGCTGTACGCGTCGTTTCTCGACACCGTCCGCCGGCACCCGGCCGAGACGGCGCTGGAGGTCGACGAACACGTCCTGACCTACGCCGAGTTGGCCGCCGTCGTGGACGGCCTCGCCGGCCGTCTCACCGTCGGCCCCGGCGCGCGCGTCGGGCTGCTGGCGTCGCGGAGCCTCGCCGCCTACGCGGGGTATCTGGCGATCCTGCGCAGGGGTGCGACGGTGGTGCCGCTGAACCCGAAGTTCCCGCCGCAGCGCATCGAGTCGATCGCCGAACAGGCCGGGCTCGGGCTGCTCCTGGTGGACGAGGGGCTGGACGCGGCCGTGGTGGCCGCCGCGAGGGAGTCGGCCAAGCGCCTTTCGGTGGCGACGCTCGTGGAGAGCGACCGCACGCTGACGGCTCCTTCGACGGGCCCCGCCCCGGGCCCCTGCGCCGGCAGTGCCGACGACGTCGCGTACATCGTGTTCACGTCCGGCTCGACGGGGCGCCCCAAGGGGGTGCCGATCCGCCACCGCAACGTCGTGGACTACGTACGGCACCACGTCGACCGGTACGAGAGCGCGCCGGGCTGCCGGTTCTCCCAGATCTCCGACCTCACCTTCGACATGTCGGTGTTCGACCTGTTCGTGTGCTGGGCCGGTGGCGCGGCCCTCGTGGTGCCGAGCGCCGCCGAGGTCCTGGACCCGGCCGCCTTCGTCGGCGCCCGGGGGATCACGCACTGGTTCTCCGTGCCCTACGTCGTGACGCTCGCGAACCGGCTGAAGCTGCTGCCGCCCGGCGCGATGCCCGGCCTGCGCCGGAGCCTGTTCGGCGGCGAGCAGCTCACCTTCGAGCAGGCCCGGGTGTGGGCCGACGCCGCGCCGGGCAGCACGATCGACAACGTGTACGGCCCGACCGAGCTGACGGTGACCGTCACCTCGTACCGGCTGCCCGCCGATCGGGATCAGTGGCCGACGACGAGCAACGGCTCGGTGCCCATCGGCACGCCGCATCCCGCGATGGAGTACACGCTGCTGGACGACGAGTTGTGCGTGCGCGGCCCGCAGCGGTTCGACGGCTACTTCGACCCGTCGGACAACATCGGGCGCTTCCACCCGCCGGCGGGGCACGAGCCGGCCGAGAGCGACTGGTACCGCACCGGGGACGTGGTCTCGGTGGAGGAGGACGGGGTGCTCGTCCACCGGGGCCGGCTGGACCAGCAGGTCAAGTTCCGCGGCTACCGCATGGAGTTGCCGGAGATCGAGGCGAAACTGCGGGCGGCGCCGGGCGTCGAGGACGCGGTCGTGGTGCACCAGGCCTCGGGCGGCAACGGCGGTCGGCTGGTCGCCGTCTACACCGGGGAGCGCACCTCGCCCGCCGCACTGACCAAGGAGTTGCGCGTCAAGTTGGCGCCGTACATGGTGCCGAGCCGGTTCATCTGGGCCGAGCGGCTGCCGACCAACGCGAACGGCAAGATCGACCGCCGGCGCCTCGCCGCCGAACTCGACTGATCCGGCAGGGGAGATGACTGGGCCGGGCCGCCAACACCGCAAGTTCGCGCCTTGGTTGAGCCCCCTTCAAGAAACGTGCATTCAACAATCTCTTTACCTTCATTATTCGAGATCGCACTGTCGCTCCACGGACCGCTGTGCCTATGATCAAGCTCCGCTCACCAGCGGATACGCATCACGCACACCGACGGTCCCGCTCCGTCGGACCGCACGCCCGAGGCCTGAGCGCATACCCTGCGCCTCTCTCGCGGGTTTTCGTTCTTGGCATATCCCGCCGCTTTTCCCCGGGCACCCGGTGACGCCTCCCCGTCACCGCCATCCCCGGCCCCGGGCCCGTCCCAAGCGGCACCAAGAAGAAATCCGGAATTGATGAACCAGCTCGCAGACATACCCCTCTCCACGCCTGAATCCGGGACCATGACCGGCGCCCAGTCCCTCGTCCGATCCCTCGAACTCGTCGGCGCGGAAACGGCGTTCGGCATACCGGGCGGCGCGATCACCCCGGCGTACGACGCGCTGATGGACTCGACGAAGGTGCGGCACATCCTGGTGCGGCACGAACAGGGCGCGGGCCATGCCGCGACCGGTTACGCGCAGGCCACCGGCAAGGTCGGCGTCTGCATGGCGACGAGCGGTCCGGGCGCCACCAACCTGGTCACCCCGATCGCCGACGCCTACATGGACTCGGTGCCCATCGTGGCGATCACCGGCCAGGTGATGAGTTCCTCGATCGGCACGGACGCCTTCCAGGAGGCGGACATCTGCGGCATCACCATGCCGATCACCAAACACAGCTTCCTGATCACCGACCCGGACGACATTCCCCGGGCGATCTCCGAGGCCTTCCACATCGCCTCGACCGGCCGTCCCGGGCCCGTCCTGGTCGACATCACCAAGGACGCGCTGCAGAAGGAGACGGTCTTCCGGTGGCCGGCCGAGCACCGGCTCCCCGGCTACCGCCCGACGACCAGGCCGAACAGCAAGCAGATCCACGAGGCCGCCCGGCTGATCGCCGCCGCCGAGCGCCCGGTGCTCTACGTCGGTGGCGGCGTCCTCAAGGCACGGGCCTGCGCCGAGCTGCGGACCCTGGCGGAACTCACCGGCATCCCGGTCACCACGACCCTCATGGGCATCGGCGCCTTCCCCGACAGCCACCCCCAGCACCTGGGGATGCCCGGCATGCACGGGACGGTCGCGGCCGTGACGGCGCTCCAGAAGGCGGACCTGATCGTCGCCCTCGGCGTGCGGTTCGACGACCGCGTCACCGGCAGGCTGGACAGCTTCGCGCCGCACGCCAAGGTCGTGCACGCCGACATCGATCCCGCCGAGATCGGCAAGAACCGCTTCGCGGACGTGCCGATCGTCGGGGACGCCCGCGAGGTGCTGGTGGACCTCGTCGCCGCCCTGCGCGAAGGATCGAAGGGCACCGCGGCCGACCTCACGGCCTGGTGGAAGCTGCTCGACGACTGGCGCGCGAGGTATCCGCTGGGCCACGAGCCGGCCCCGGCCGGCCGCCTCTCCCCGCAGGAGGTCATCCGGCGCATCGGGGAGCTGACCGACGACTCCACGATCTTCACGGCCGGTGTGGGCCAGCACCAGATGTGGGCCTCCCAGTTCATCACGTACGACCGGCCGGGCAGCTGGCTCAACTCCGGCGGGGCGGGCACCATGGGCTACGCCGTGCCCGCCGCGATGGGCGCCAAGGTGGGCGAGCCCGGGGCGACGGTCTGGGCGATCGACGGCGACGGCTGTTTCCAGATGACCAACCAGGAACTGGTCACCTGCGCGCTCAACAACATCCCGATCAAGGTCGCGATCATCAACAACGGCGTCCTCGGCATGGTCCGCCAGTGGCAGACCCTCTTCTACGGGCAGCGGTACTCCAACACCGTGCTGCACGCCGGGAAGGCGACCGACGGAAAGGCGGCCGAAGGAGCGCCCGGCGGCACCCGCGTCCCGGACTTCGTCAAGCTCGCCGAGGCCATGGGCTGCCACGCACTGCGCTGCGAGACGCCCGAGGAGCTGGACGCGACCATCGAGAAGGCCATGGCCCTCGACGACGCCCCCGTGGTCATCGACTTCATCGTCCACGAGGACGCGATGGTCTGGCCGATGGTCGCGGCCGGCACCTCCAACGACGCCATCATGGCCGCCCGCGGCATCCGTCCCGACTTCGGTGACGACGAGGAGTAGGAACGCCATGTCGAAGCACACACTCTCCGTCCGCGTCGAGAACAAGGCCGGTGCCCTGACCCGGATCGCCGGGCTCTTCTCGCGCCGCGGCTTCAACATCGACTCCCTGTCGGTGGGACCGACCGACGAACCGACCACCTCGCACATGACGATCGTCGTCGACGTGGTGGAGGAGCGCCCGCTGGAGCAGGTCGTCCAGCAGCTCCACAAGCTCGTCAACGTCATCTCCATACAAGAACAGCCCCGGTGACAGCGCCGGGAGCACCAAGCCGTGAAGGTCGGGGGGAGACCACACCGGATGTCCATCGCCGCTCAGCCTCCGCTGATCAGTCAGCGGACCGCAGCACAAGCACCGACCCGCTCGACGCCCGCTCGCCCGCCGCGGGACCGCGGCGAGCGCGGTGACCGGATCACCCTCGGCATCTCGGCGCGCGAGCTGTCCCGATGCCGCTTCTCCGTCTCGCCGCTCCTGGAGGTCCTCGCGGCGGCCGAACTCCTGTGCGGCCAGTACCCGGCCGCGCTCGGCCGCCGCCCGCGCGGCCCGAAGTTCGGCAAGCGGCACGCCTTCACCCCCTCCGCGGTCCAGCGCCACATGCGGCTCGCGGCGGGCCGGCTGGCGCTGCGGGAGCGGGGCGGGGCCGCCCGTCAGGAGACCGACTTCGCGGCTCTCGGGCCGATGGAGGGGCCGGTGCGCGAGTTCTTCCAGGAGTGTCTCGCCGAGGACTGGCCCCGGATCAGGACCGCCCTGGAGTCGGATGTCGCGCTGCGCGCGCACGACCTCGCCGCGTACGGCGTCCGCCAGGTCGTCGACAGCCTGCCCGGGGTCACCGTGCGCGAGGTCCGCGGCGAGCCCGCGGGCGGCGAACGCGAACTGATCCTGGTGCCCTCGGTGTTCCAGCGCACGCGCGTGCTCCTGACGGGCGCGGGAGGGTCGGTGATCACCTACCCCGCGTCCGGCCATCGCCGGATCTGGGACGACGAGGCCGTCGCCCCCACCCGGCTCGGCGCGCTGCTCGGCCGCGGCCGCGCGGCGGCGCTGCTGAACATCGGCGCCGGCTGCGGGACCACGGAACTGGCGGACCGGCTCGGCGTCAGCGCGGGCACCGCCTCGGTGCACGTGTCCGCGCTGCGCAACGGGGGCCTGGTGGCCACGCACCGCATCGGCAAGGCGGTCAAGCACGTCCTGACGCCGGTCGGTTCGGCGCTCCTCACCGCGCACGTCACGGCGGAGACGAGCATGCTCCCGCAGCTGTTCTGACGGCCGCGACGGCCGCCGCCGCGACCACCGGCCGACGCCCCCCTTGCCGGGGGCGTCGGCCGGGCGCCGGGGGCCGGTCAGCCGTTGATCAGGTGGTCGGTGCCGGGGACCAGGTGCTCCTGGTGGGGGGCCATGTCGTCCACGTTCACCGTCTTGATGATCCAGCGCGTCTGCAGCGCCTCCGGGTCACCGACCTCGACGACCTCCTTGGCGTGGATCGTGTGGTTGTTGTACGTGATCACGAAGTCGCCGGGCTCGATGAACACCCGCTGCTTGAGCTTGTGCAGGGTCTCGGCGACCTTCGGCACGATGGTCTTGGCGGCGTCGGTGACCCCCACCGTGCGGTTCTCGAAGAACCGGAGGTCCTCCGGGCCGCGCCCGCCGATGATCGGGTGCATGTCCGCCTCGCCGAGCTCGACCCGGCCGCCGCCCATGGTGCTCAGGTCGTCGAAGGGCGTGTAGAACTCGGCGGAGCGCAGCAGCGCCAGCTCCTCCTCGGTGAAGGAGGCGATGACGTCGATGTTGCGGACGAACGACGTGTAGACCTCGTTCACCGGGGTGCTGCGCATGCCGACCATGTACACCTGGTCCGGGCGCACGAAGTGGTTGGCCAGGTCCTTGTGGAAGTGGATCTGGTTGAGCGCCTTCTGCGACTGGCTGCTCTGCAGCCGGCGCTGCGGGTAGATGTCCTGGAAGACGTCGCCGTCGTTGACGTTGACGTAGCCGATGGCCGGGGTGTTCGCCAGCTGGGCGAACAGCGCGAGGAACCCCTCGGCGACGAACGTCTTCTTCAGCTCGTACTTGGAGCGCACCGGCTGGTCGAAGTCGAATACGGGTACGTCGCGGTCGTGGGGCACGTTCTTCAGGACGACCACGGGCTCGGTGGCGCGGTCGCGGGTCGCCAGCGAGTCGACGTAGGCACGGAAGCGGGCCGGGACGGCGTCGGTGGATATGAGCTGACCCACCTGGAAGCGGTGGGCCTCGTAAAGGCGATAGGGGTTCGCCGTGACACCGGCGAGCGCGGACTCCAAGGCCTCGCGCTCCGCGTCCGTGAACACGAACTCCGGGGTGATGGTCCAACTGGTCCCGATGGCGGCCTCGACAGTCATTTACGCTCCTTGGAAAAAGTGAATTCCACGCCTCGGCCGGGAAGTTAACCCCCGCGCTTTCACCGTTGTCCATGAATTTGAGGCAGAGTCAAAACCTGCGTCGAAACCTGTGAGTGCCCACTGTTTTCGGCCTGTTCACCCGAGGGCGGTGAACGCCGTACGCCCCGGACACGGACCCGGGGAACCAGCCGGATCCACTTGCCGCGCACGGGAGTGGACACCGTGTGATCCCAGCCACCCGGGATTGATCTTCCTCGCGGCCGACTGCTAGCGTCTGAAACAGGCGAGCTGAAAATAGCTTGCGCGTCGGGGGCTCACAAGGTCATCACCCGGAAAGCCACCCCACACTTTCCCCTTGCCGGGACGCGGAACGCCGACACTTCTCGATTCAGCCGCCCGGCATATCCACTCCGCGTGGATGCCACCCGAATGCCTGCCGACGCCTCGCCGCGGGCATGAGAGAAGATCGAGAACCACATGTCGCCGGCAGAAAATCGGCCAAAAATGACATCCCGCACGTTCGGTGTCGTGGCCACCGCCTACCTGAGCCTCTTCATGGTTTCCGCGGACAATTCCATCATCAACACCGCGGTGCCGCGCATCTCGGCCTCGCTGGGGGCGGGCACGCCGGACGTCCAACTCGCCATCGACGCCTACATGCTGGTCTTCGCGTCGTCGCTCATCGTCGCGGGCAGCGCCGTCGACCGCATGGGGGCCCGCCGCTCCTACGCGGTGGGCCTCACCGTCTTCACCGCCGCCTCGCTGCTGGGCGCGTTCGCGCCCTCGGTGCTCGCGCTGGTGCTCTCCCGCGCGGGCATGGGCGTCGGCGCCGCGTTCATCGTGCCGAGCATCTTCGGTCTGTTCGCCGCGGAGTTGACCGACGGCGAGCGGCGGCGCGTCCTCGCGCTGTGGCCGGCCGTCGTGGGGCTCGGGGTGGCCATCGGCCCGGTGCTCGGCGGGCTGCTGCTGACCCGGTTCTGGTACGGATCGATCTTCCTGATCAATGTGCCGGTCGGCGCGATTGCCCTCGCCGGCACGGCCACGCTCATCCGGCGCAGGGAGCCGGTGCCCACCGGGAGGCGCCCGAGCCCCGTCGGGGCGCTGCTGCTGCTGGCCGGGGTCGCGGTGTTCGCCTCGGCGATCATCTTCGCCGCCGACGACCGGCTTCCCGGCCTGCTGCGGCTCGGACTCGGCGCCGCCGGTCTGCTGACCCTGGTCGGCTACACCGTCCACGAACGGCGCACCGACCGGCCGTTGTTCGACCTCGGTTACTTCCGGGAGCGGACGTTCACCGGCGCCGTCGTGGCCATGTCCGGACTGTTCTTCGCCCTGTTCGGCACGGTGTTCCTGGCCGGCCAGTTCACCCAGTACGGCCTGGGCTGGAGCCCCTTGCTCGCCGGCGCCGGGCTGCTGCCGCTGGCGATCGGGCTGACCGTCGCCTCCCTGTCCTGCGTCGCGGTCGTCGCGCGGGTCGGGGCCAAGGCCGCCGTGGCGATCGGGCTCGGCCTCGGCGCCCTCGGCTGCGCCTGCTGCGCCCTGGCCGCCCTCGATCTGCGCTATCCGCTGCTCGCGGCGGGGCTGCTGTGCTGCGGGCTCGGCATGGGGCTGTCCGTCGGGCCCGCGCTCACGCTGATCGTCAGCGGCCTGCGGCCCTCCGACGCGGGCGTCGGATCGTCCGTGAACGCCATGTTCCAGCAGATCTGCGGGGCCGGTGGCGTCGCCGTGATGGGCCTGGTGTTCACCGCCGGCTACCGGGCGCGGGTCGACTCGGTGCCCGGTCTTCCGGGGGGCGCGGCGGCGTCCGTGACCGAGGGCCACGCCCTGATCGCCCGTGGCGCCGGAGGGGCCACGGCGTGGTTCACCGACGGAGTCGGCTCCGGCCTGCTCATCGCCTGGATCGTCGGCGCGGTGGTGGCCTCGGCCGCCGCGATCACCGTCCTGGTGCTGCTGCCCGCCACCGCCAAGGCCCCCTCCCCCACTTCCAGTTCGCGAAAGGTGAACGCCTGATGACTTCGGAAACCGGCGCCACGCTGTACGCCGCGATCGCCGCGCACGCGATCGACCGTCCCGAGCGGACCGCGCTGTCCCGCGGCGATCACCGGCTGAGCTACCGCGACCTCGCGGCGGCCGCGGACACCCTGGCCGAGCGGCTGCGCGACCTGGGGGCAGGACCGGAGAGCGTGGTGGTCATCGACCTGCCGGTCGGCTTCGACACGGTCGTGGCGATGGCCGCGGTCAGCCGCGTGGGTGCGGCCTTCACCCTGCTGGAGCCCGATCTGCCCGAGGCCCGCAAGCAGTTGATCATCGACGACTGCCGGCCGGCCGCGCTGATCACCGGGGCGGGCCCGGCGCGCGGCCCCCGGCCCGGCCCGCCGCTGGACGAACGGCTGGTCCGGCGCACCTCGCCCGCCGCGTACGTCGCCTACACCTCGGGGTCGACGGGAGTGCCCAAGGGCGTCGTCGTCGAGCAGGCCGCGCTGGACAACCACGTCCGGCGCACCATCGACTGGTACGGCCTGACCTCGGCCGACACCCGGCTGTTCTTCTCCTCCATCGCGTTCGACCTCGCGCTGGAGCAGATCTGCACGTCCCTGGCCGTCGGCTGTGAACTCGTCTTCCGCGACGAGACGTTCGTGTACGGCGGCGCCGAGGAGTTCCTGCACCACTGCCGCCGCCTCGGCATCACCGTGCTGAGCCTGCCGACGGGCGTGTTCAACCGGTTCGGCGCCGAGCTGGCCGGGTCGGCCGGCCACACCGCGCCGGAGCTGCGCCTGGTGATGGCCGGCGGCGAGGCGCCGACGCGGCGCGCGGTGGCGTCCTGGGCGGTCGTCGCGCCGGGCGGCACCCGCGTGGTGAACGGCTACGGTCCCACCGAGACGGCCGTCGTCGTCTGCTACCGGGACCTGCTGCCCGGCGACGCCATCGCGATCGGCGCGCCGATCGAGGGTGTCCGGTTCCGCCTCGAACCGCTGGGCGAGGACGGCACCTCGGCCGGCCTCGTCATCCAGGGTGTCGCGGTCGGCCGCGGCTATCTGGGGCGGGCGGCGTCCTCCTCGGCGTTCCACCTGCTCGACGGGGAGTGGTCCTACCGCACCGGTGACGTGGCGACGGCGCGGCCCGACGGCGGCTACGACCTGCACGGCCGTTTCGACGCGCAGGTCAAGGTCAACGGCGGCTTCCGGGTCGAACTCGGCGAGATCGTCTCGCGCCTGCTGGCCATCGACTTCGTCCTCGACGCGGTGGTCGTGCCGTACGAAGGGGCCGGCGGCCGGCTGCTCGCCGCGTTCGTCCGGCTGGACGCGGGCCGCGCGCCGGGGACGGATCCGGCGGCGGTGATCGCGCGGCGGCTGGCCGACGCCCTGCCCGACTACATGGTGCCCGCGCGGGTGAGCGTGGTGGACGAGTTCCCGCTGACGTCGCGCGGCAAGGTCGATCAGGCCGCGCTCCTGGAGCGCGCTCGGAGCCTGACGGCCCAGGAGGCCGAGGAGGGCGCCGACCCGGCGGATGTCGCCGCGCAGCTGCGGCTCGCGTGGCGGCAGGTCCTCGGCAGCCCGCCCGAGGACGAGTCGGCGAGCTTCTTCGCGGTGGGCGGCGACTCGGTCAGGGCGATCGAGCTGATCACCCAGGTGCGCGACCGGCTCGGCGTGCAGGTGCGCGCCGCCGAGCTGTACCGGACGCCGTCCTTCGACGCGCTGGTGCGCCTGCTGACCGATCGCCGCGAGGGGATCCCGACCGCGCACCACACCACCGGCACCACGCTGGTGCGGATGCGTCCGGCGGGCGAGGACAGGCTGTGGGTCTTCCTGCCGCCGCTGTCCGGCGCCGTCACGCGCTACGCGTCGCTGTCGAGGCTGCTGCCTCCCGAGGACACCGTGTGGGCCATGGAGACCCCGCCGGAACTGTCCGGCAAGGGCATGGCGGCCCTCGCCGACGGGCTGGCCGAGGTGCTGCTGGCGAGCGGCGTCGACGGGTACGGCACCGTCTGCGTGTCCGGGTTCTCGCTGGGCGGCGTGTTCGGCTACGAGGTCGCCCGCCGGCTGCGCGACCGGCTCGGCGACCCGGTGCGGGCCCTGCTCATCGACCCGCCGGACCCGGGCGCGCACCGGGTGAGCGTGCGGGACGCCTTCGACATCTTCGTGCGGGTCGGCTGGTCGATCCCGGTGCCCGCGGAGCGGTTCGTCGACGCGTCCGGCGGGTTCGACCTGGCGGCGGTCACCGCGGCGGCCAAGGACGCGGGGACCCTGGCGCGGGACGCGGGGCAGCGGGAGATCGAGGACGCCTGGGCGGTGTACGAGTCGAACGCGCGGGTGCTGGACGGCCTGGTCCTCGGTGAGCCGGGCGGGCTGCCCGTGCGCATCCTCCAGGGCGACACGGGCGGCGAGATCGACTACGCCCGCCGCGGCCCGACCGCCGTGGCGGCCGGCGGCGACGAGCCGTGGACCGGCGGGCGGGCGCTGGGCCAGTGGCGGGACATCCTGCCGGACGCCGCCGTGGACCGGCTGCCCGTCGACCACTTCGCGCTGCTCGAATCGCCCAACGACGAGCTGGTCCGCGACTGGCTGGTCGCCCGGGCACAGCACTCGTTGTGAGCCGGACCAGGGGCGGCCGTTACCCTGACCCCCGTCAGTAGTGCATTGAGAAGGGGTGGATCCGGTGGCGGACATCGAGGAAGCGCGCAGGACGTTCGACCAGTTCGACGCGGACGGCGACGGCTTCATCACGGCGGCCGAGTGGAAGAGCGCCATGGCCAAGATGGGCGACTTCTACATGACCGAGACGGTGGCCGAGGCCGTCATCGGCGCGAAGGACGTGGACGCGGACAAGCGGCTGTCCTTTGACGAGTTCTGGGCGAGCCTGAACAAGTAGTCGCGGCTGGAGGGGCCCGGCGCGTTCGTGCGCCGGGCCCCTCGCCGTGTCCGGGGGTGCCTGCGCCCGCATTCCGGCGGCCCCGCCGGAATACCCCCGCGCTTCCGGAGGTTACCTCCGTATACGCATTGGCCCACCGGACGCGCGGTGGACCACCGATACGGCAGCGCATCACCAAAGGGGCAGTCATGAAGATCGGCATCATCGGCGCGGGCAACATCGGCGGCAACCTCACCCGCCGCCTGACCGCTCTCGGCCACGAGGTCTCCGTCGCGAACTCCCGCGGCCCGCACACCCTGACCGCCCTCGCCGAGGAGACCGGGGCGACGCCCGTCCCGGTGGAGGAGGCCGCGCGCGGCGCGCAGGTCGTCGTGGTGACGATCCCCCTCAAGGCGGTCCCTGACCTGCCCAAGGGCTTCTTGGACGCAGCGGCGAAGGACGTCGTCGTCATCGACACCGGCAACTACTACCCGCAGCAGCGCGACGGCAGGATCGCCGAGATCGAGGAGGGCCTGACCGAGAGCCGCTGGACCGAGCGGCAGATCGGCCACTCCGTCGTCAAGGCGTTCAACGGCACCTACGCCCAGGACATCCTCGACAAGCCGCGGCCCCAGGGCGCCCCGGACCGCGTCGCCCTGCCGGTGTCCGGTGACGACGAGGTCGCCAAGAAGGTCGTACGCGATCTGCTCGACGAACTCGGCTTCGACACCGTCGACAACGGCGGCCAGGACGAGTCGTGGCGCCAGCAGCCGGGGACTCCCGTGTACGGCAACACCGGCGGCGTCGAGGCGATCCGCGAGGCCCTGCGGGCGGCCTCCCCCGAGCGCACGGCCGAGTGGCGCGCCTGACCTTTCCGCCGGGACGCCGCGGCGCCCTAGGGCGAGGCCCACTCCCGCAGGGCGTCCTCGCTCTCGAAGCGGGCGACGTTCTTGTCCACCGGTGACGACGTGTACTGGTGGAACGTCCACCGCGCCTTGATGCGCGGCTTCCCGGCGCTCACGTAGTCGGCGATCCACAGGCCGTCGCCGGCATACGACGTCGTGTCGTGGTTGAGCCAGAAGTCGCGGTTGCAGTAGAGCAGCACCCGGTGGTCGGGACGGAGCCGCTTCACCTCCCGGATGAAGCGGTCCTTCTCGCCGTTGGTCGCGCGGGTGTGGTCGCCCGTCCACTCCCAGTCCACCGCGAGGAGGTCCCCCTTCTTCTCCGGGGCCCTGGCGACGAAGTACTCGGCCTGGGCCTTGATGTTCCCCGGCCACAGGAAGTGGTAGTAGCCGACGACGCAGTCGCCGTCGCGGGCCAGCTTCGTCTGCTCGGCCAGTCTCGGGTTGACGTACGAGCGCCCCTCCGTCGCCTTGACGAAGACGAAGCAGAGGCCGTCGGTGTCGAACGTGGTCTGGTGGGAGCTGACATCGATGCCGCGCAGCATGACGGCCTCCGGTGGGCGAGGGTACGGTGGGGGGGTTTGCGAACTGCCCCTTTTGTGCCCGGTGTCGGCATGCGTCAACCGTCAACCGTCCATCTGTCAACGGAAGATGCCGGTGTGACCCAGTGAGTAGCGGCCCGGCTGCGGGTAGACGGCGAGGCCGTGCGGGCCGCTGCCGACCGGGATGCGGCCCAGCTCGACCCCGGTGCGGGTGTCGATGGCGTACACCTCGGAGTCGTAGCGCCCGGACAGCCACAGGGTGTTGCCGTCCGCGGAGACACCGCCCATGTCGGGGCTGGCGCCCCGGGAGAGCTTCCACTTCTTGGTGAGCCGGTTCTTCGGGAAGTCGAAGACGGAGATGGTGCCCTCGCCTCGGTTGGAGATGTACATCTCCTTGGAGTCGCGGCTGACGTAGAGGCCGTGGCAGCCCTTTCCGGTCGGCAGCAGCTTCGGCTCCGTGAACTTCTCGCCGTCGAGGACCCACATGCCGTGCGCCATCATGTCGGCGACGTAGAAGGTCTTGCCGTCCGGGGACATCTTCACGTCCTGCGGCATGGCGCCCTTGAAGGGGATCTTCCGCTGGCCGACGACCTCCATCTTCTCCGTGTCGACCTTGAGCAGCTCACCGGAGAACTCGCAGGAGACGATGAAGTAGCGCCCGTCCATGGAGAAGTCGGCGTGGTTGACGCCCGCGCAGGTGACCGGGACCGTCTTGACGCGGTTCATGGTCTTCGGGTCGCGGAAGACCAGCTCGCGGTCCATGGACGCCATCACGACGGCGTGCTTGCCGTTCGGCGTGAAGTAGAGGTTGTAGGGGTCGGAGACCTCGACGGTGCGGCCCGGCTTGCCGGTCACCGGATCGATGGCGGTGAGGCTGTCGCCGAGGTCGTTGTTGACCCAGAGCGTCTTCATGTCCCAGGAGGGGACGACGTGCTGGGGCTGGTCGCCGACCTTGATGGTCTCGACGACCTTGAACTTCTCGGGGTCGATGACGGACACCGTGTCGGACTCGGTGTTCGGGACGTAGACGCGCGACAGGAACTTCCTGGCCACGGGCGCCAGGGCGTTCGGGCGGTCGGCGGCGTAGGCGTCCTTGGGGTCCAGGACCGGCGGCATGCCGGGCAGGCCGCGGATCGCCTTCGGCCTGGCGGGCTCGCGGGCGCCCTTGGTGCCGAGGGCCTCGTCGGACCGCTCGTCGGTGCCGCAGCCGGCGAGGGCGGCGAGCACCGCGCCCGCGGCGAGAACGGCGGCGGCGCGGGTGGTCAGGTTCAGTGCGATGCGGGACATCAGGTCAGCAGCTCCGTGGTCGTCACCGCGCGCAGGCCGCGGCGTTCCAGTTCTTGCAGGACGGCGGGGAGCGCGGCGACGGTGTCCGCGTACCCGAAGTGCAGGCTCACCACGGATCCCGCGCGGACCTCGGCGGCGATCTTGCGGGTGACGGCCGGGGCGCCCGGCGAGGTGAAGTCGAGGGAGTCGACGTCGTAGGACAGGACGTGCGGGTAGCCGGCGCGGTGGGCGAGCCGTTCGACGAGGGGGGTCGCCGTGCGGGCCCGCGAGGGGCGGAACCAGGTGCCGATGGAGCCGGTGAGGCGGCGCAGCCGCTCCGCGCAGCCGGTGATCTCGGCGTAGGCGTCGGCTTCCGGCATGGCGTTGACGTCGAGGTGGTGGAGGGTGTGGTTGCCCAGATCGTGGCCGCCGTCGAGGACGCGGTGGGCGAGGTCGGGGTGGGCGTCGAGCCAGCCCCCGACGGCGAGCACGGTGACCCTGGCGCCGGCCCGCTCCGCCTCGGCGAGCAGCGCCTTCGCGATGGCGGGGTCGCCCTGCCCGTGAAAGGTGAGGGCGACCTCCGGGCGCTTGCGGGGCCCGTGCTCGATCTGCCCGGGCAGATCGGGAAAACGACGCGGCGCGGGGGCGGCCGGCGGCGCCTTGGCCACGGACGAACGCTCCCGCGCGGGCACCCTCGGGCGCCCACTCCCACACCCACCGAGCAGCGCGACACCGGCACCCGCGGCAGCGACCGACACCCCGCCCCACAGCACCCCACGCCGCCCGGGCGGGGGCGACTGGGGCGAGCCTGAGACGCACGGGACAGCTGGGCGCCCCGGGGCAGCTGGGGCGGGCGACGCGGACAGATCGAGCGGCACGGCCGAGCCCTGCGGCTCGGCCGGGATGGGCGGCCCGGGCAGGGCGACCGGCATGACGGGGGCAGAGGGCGCGGCCGAGCCAAGCGGAACAGCCGGGACGGAAAGCGCGGCCGAGGCCAGCGGGACAGCTGCGGTGGGCAGCGCGGTCGAGGCGAGCGGGACTACTGGGGCAGGCGGCGCCGCTGAGCCCAGCGGGGCGGCCGACGCGGGCGGCGCGGGCGGGGCGACTGGGGCCACCGGGCCGGCTAGGGCGGGCGGTGTGGCGGAGGTGGGCGGCACGGCTGGGGCCGGCGGGCCACCCGTGTCGGCCCTCGCGTTCGGCGGTTCCTGGTCCGGGAGGCCCGCGGCCCTCGCATGCGCTGTCACGCGACCATTTAATGGGCCTGGTGGGCGATTCGCGGTGATTGACCCGCTTCGCACCCTCGCTCAGCCGGGAGACCGCCCGTTCCGGAGCCACCGCAGGCCTTGCTTATCGCCAGTCACAGCCGCCGCTCGTCCACCGTTTTCCAGGCAGGTGTCCCATCTCACCAAGGATTCACCTCTAAACTGTCACCCCTTGCCCTCATATGCCCGGATAGGGGGTTTTGGATCGTCGGCCCCCGTCTGCCATAGTCGGGGACGCGACCCCCATTGACCCGGGCTCAGGTCGTCCGGCGGCCGTGGTCACACCCCCTCGTCCACGCCGCTTCCCGAAAGCCCCCGCCGTGCCCGACCGTGGCCCACAGGGGGCTTTCGTGTGTCCGGGGGCGGACGTCAGCGGTCGGCGACCCGCATCTCGAACCACGTCGTCTTGCCGCGCGGGAGCAGGTCCACGCCCCACCGGTCGGAGAGCTTGTCGACGAGGAAGAGGCCGCGGCCGCTCAGGTCCGTCTCCTGGACCGGCATCAGGCAGGGCAGACCGCGCGAGGGATCGCGGACCTCGACGCGGATCCAGCCGCGCCGCCGGTGCATGCGCAGCCCGAAGACGCGGGCCCCGGTGTGCCGCACGGCGTTCCCGACGAGTTCGGAGACGAGCAGGACGACGTCCTCGGTGAGCTTCGCGGAGAGGTGCCAATGGCGCAGGACGACGACCTGGGCGAGGCGGCGCGCGATGGCGGCGGACTCCGGGCGCGAGGGCAGCGGCACTTCCGCGTCCGTCGGATTGCCGAACAACTCCAGCGCTTTCAGCGCGTGTTCGTCCTCCACCGCCGGCGACCAGCGTCCCGCGGTCGCACTCGGCTGCCGCCGCGGCCGTTCGTAACCCTCCAGCCCCGCCATCCCCCCATCATGGCCGCCCGGCGTGCCCGCCGGGGCCGTTCCGAAGGAATGCGCCCCCCGGAACCAACCGTTCCGGGGGGCGGAATAGGCATATGCCAACGGCAGCAATAAGCCGTAGGAGCGGCCCTGACCTGCGGCGACCGCCACTCCTGAGTGATCCCCCGCGGCCCGGGCGGCAGGGGGAGGACTTTTCGTCAGGGCGCCCGCGAACCGCCCCTTAGGGGGACGGCCCGAGCTGACCGGAAAGACCCAACTGGGCGTAACAGAAAGGTAGTTCGAACCAAACCGCTCAGAGGAACTTCGCCTTGCCCGGCCCTTCCTCGACGAAGCTCCGCATGCCCCGCTCCCGGTCCTCGGTGGCGAACAGACCGGCGAACCACGTGCGTTCGATGGCCAGGCCCGTGTCGATGTCCGCCTCGAGACCCGCGTCGATGGACTCCTTGGCGGCGCGCAGCGCGATGGCCGGCCCGCGCGCGAGCCGCGCGGCCCAGGCGTGGGCCTGCTCGTACACCTCGGCGGCGGGCACCACGCGGTCCACCAGGCCGATGGCGAGTGCCTCGGCGGCCTTGACCTGGCGGCCGGTGAAGATGAGGTCCTTGGCCTTGGCCGGGCCGACCAGGCGGGCCAGGCGCTGGGTGCCGCCCGCGCCGGGGATGAGGCCGAGCAGGATCTCCGGCTGGCCGAGCTTGGCGTTGTCGGCGGCGATGCGGAAGTCCGCGCAGAGCGCCAGCTCGCAACCGCCGCCGAGCGCGTAGCCGTTGACCGCGGCGACGACGGGCTTGGGGATGCGGGCCACGGCGGTGAAGGACTCCTGGAGGGCCCCGGAGCGCGCGATCATCGCCGCGTGGTCCATGGCCTGCATCTCCTTGATGTCCGCGCCGGCGGCGAACACCTTCTCCCCGCCGAAGATCACCACGGCGCGCACGTCGTCGCGGCGCGTGGCCTCGGCGGCCAGCTCCTTGAGGCGGTCCTGGGTGGCGATGTCCAGGGCGTTCATCGGGGGGCGGTCGAGGCGGATCGTGCCGACGCCTTCGGCGACTTCGAGGTGTGCAGTCATGACAGGCACGTTAGCGGCAGTCAACGCCGAGGGGCCCGGTGCACTTGGTCACAGTGCGCCGGGCCCTCACTCACTCCGTAACGAGGGTGGCGTCAGGCCCTCCACTGCTCCCACGGCATGTTCCAGCCGTTGTAGCCGTTCTCGGGCTGGATGGTCTTGTCCGCAGAGTTCTTCACCACGACGACGTCACCGATCAGCGAGTTCTCGAAGAACCATCCGGCGGGCGTCTTCTTGCTGTAGCCGCCGCGCACGTCGCTCAGGCCGATGCAGCCGTGGCTGGCGTTGGTGTTGCCGAAGGCGCCGCCCGACCAGTAGTTGCCGTGGATGAACGTGCCGGAGGTCGACAGGCGCATGGCGTGCGGGACGTCCTTGATGTCGTACTCGCCGCCGAAGCCGACGGTCTCCCCGTTCATCCGGGTGACCTGGAGCTTCTCGCTGATGACCATCTGGCCGTTGTACGTGGTGGTGCCGGGCGCGCCCGCGGTGATCGGGATCTTCTTGATCTGCTCGCCGTCGCGGACGACCCTCATCTGGTGCGTCTTGGCGTCGACGGTGGAGACCTGGCTGCGGCCGATGGTGAACTTCAGCGTCTTGGTCTGCTCGCCGTAGACGCCGGGGCGGCCCTCGACGCCGTCGAGGTTGAGCTTGACGGTGACCTTCGTGCCGGCCTTCCAGTACTTCTCCGGGCGGAAGTCGAGGCGGTCGTTGCCGAACCAGTGGCCCTCGACCGGCACGGACGGCTCCGTCTCGATCTCGATGGCCTTCTCGACGGCCTCCGGTTCGGTGATGCCGCGCGTGAAGTTGACCGAGAACGGCATTCCGACGCCGACCTTCGAGCCGTCCTCCGGTGTGAACTGGCCGATGAAGGTGTTCTGCGGGGTGAGCGTGGTGAAGGTGGTGTCCTTGGCCGACGCGCGGCCCTCGGAGTCCTTCGCCACCGCGTGGACCTTGTACTTCGTGGCCGCCGCGAGGTGGTGCGCGGGCGTCCAGGCCGTGCCGCCCGAGGTGATCTTGCCGGGGACCGGGTTGCCCTTGCCGTCCTCGACCCGGACCTGGGCAAGCTTGCCCTTGTCGGCGGCTATCTTCAGGGCGCCGCTGGTGGCCACCGACTTCGAACCGTCCTTGGGGGCTATCGTCACGACGGCCGCCGACGGCGCGTTCTTGTCCGCCGCGTCCTTGCCGTCGCCGCCCGCGTCCGAGCCGCCTCCCCCGCCGCACGCCGCCACCATCAGCAGCGCCGCCCCCGACAGCGCCGCCGTCAGACCCCTGGCGCCCCTTCGCCGCGCGCGCGTGCGCGCGCCAACCGACGTCCCCGATATCGGTCGCCCGTTCACGATGTTGTCTCCCCTCGCACGGCCTGGATCCAGGCCCGCACCCCAGTGCACCTGCGCGTTTCGGACACGCGCCAGCGATAGATAACCACACGGCTCCGGGCGATGACTCCCCGCCAATGTCACCGTTGCGTTCCAACTGCGCGTGGGGTGCGGAGGGACCTCGTTCAGCCGTTGTTCACCCAGTCCTTCCACTCCATGTTCCAGCCGCCGAGGCCGTTGTCGGGAGCGACTTCCTTGTCATCGCTGTTGACCACCTCCACGACGTCCCCGATGAGGGTCCGGTCGAAGAACCAGCCCGCGGGGGTCTTGGAGCTGCCGCCCTTCACGTCGCGCAGGCCGACGCAGCCATGGCTGACGTTGGTCTCGCCGGGGGCCTCGGGCGCCCAGTAGTTGCCGTGCAGGAAGGTGCCGGAGCTCGTCAGGCGGATGGCGTGCGGCACGTCGGGGATGTTGTACTCGCCGCCGAAGCCGACGGTGCGGCTGTTCATGCGGGTCACCTCCAGCATCTCCGTCACCACCATCTTCCCGTTGTACGTCGGTGTCTTGGGGGCGCCCGCCGTGATCGGCACCGTGGAGATCAGCTCGCCGTCGCGGCGCACCTCCATGGTGTGCTCGGCGGCGTCGACGAGGGACTCCTGGTGGCGGCCGACGGTGAACGTGAACGTCTTGTCCTGGAGGCCGTAGACGCCGGGCGCGGCCTGGACGTCGCGCAGCCGCAGGCCGACGGTCACCTTGGTGCCGGGCTTCCAGTACTTCTCGGGGCGGAAGTCGATGCGGCTCCTGCCGAACCAGTGCGGGCGGATGTCGACCGCGGGGCGCGCGGTGACCTCGATGGCGCGCTGGACGGCCGCGCGGTCGACGACCTCCTGGTTGAACTCCAGGGAGATGATCATGCCGGTGCCGACCGTGGAGCGGTTCTCCGGCGACGCGTACGCGACGAAGCGCTCGGCGGGGACCGCCGTGCGGAAGGTCGTGTGGCGCGCGGCGCGGCGGCCGTGGCCGTCCAGGGCGACGGCGTCGACCTTGTAGGTGGCGGCGGTCGCGAGCGGGCCCTTGTCCAGAGGCCGCCAGGTGGTGCCGTCGGCGTCGATGCGGCCGGGCACGTCGAACTGCCGCGCGTCCTGCGTCCGGACCACCTTGACCGACTCCAGGCGGCCGCCGGGCACCCGCACCTGGAGCCGTTCGTCGGGCTTGACCCCTTTGCTCTCGTCGTCGGGCGTCACCCGGATCACGTCCGCGGGCGAGCGCGGTTTGCCGAGGACCTCGTCGAACCCGCCGGCGCAGCCCGCCGCCCCGGCCAGCAGGCCTGCCCATGTCACCGCCGCGGCCAGCGCGGCCCCTGCGCGCCGTGCGCGCCTCGCAACCTGTCTCACGTGGGGCCCAACGACCGGCGCCGCCCGGGGAAACGTGAGTGCGACCCGCGCGCTGGGCAGAACAGTGGGGAGGACGACGTAGGGGGAGCCGCGGCCGGGACGCCGTATGCCCTTCTTCGAGCGTCGGCCGACGAGGCCGCGGGAGGCTGACAGGTGTCGAGCGCATCCGAGCAAGGGGCAGTGCGGGAGGCACGGGCGAAGGGGCGCGCCGCGCCCGAGCGGCCGGCTCCGGCGGTGAACGGGAACCGGCGGCCCACCGCGCGCGCGGTGCCCGCGCGGCCGGTGTGGCCGGGGGCGCCGACGCCGCTCGGCGCCCGGTTCCGGGTGGGGCCGGACGGGGTGGCGGGCACCAACTTCGCGCTGTGGGCGGGCGGGGCGGAGTCGGTGGAGCTGTGCCTGTTCGACGCCCGGGGCGGTGAGACGCGCTGTCCGCTGACCGAGCTGACGCACGAGATCTGGCACGGCTTCGTGCCGGGGGTGCGGCCCGGGCAGCGGTACGGCTACCGGGTGCACGGCCGCTGGGACCCGTGGACGGGCGCCCGCTGGAACCCGGCGAAGCTGCTCCTGGACCCGTACGCGCGTGCGGTGGACGGGGACTTCACGCTGCCCGCCGAGGTGTACGGGCATGTGCGCGACTGGCCCCAGCAGCATGTGGCGGACACCGTGCGCGACGAGCGGGACTCGGCCCCGTACGTCCCCAAGGGCGTGGTGGTGCACGACGACGCGCCGGACGACGAGTGGGCGGACGACCGCCGGCCGAAGACGCCGTGGGCGGACTCGGTCATCTACGAGCTGCACGTCCGGGGCTTCACCAAGCTGCATCCGGAGATTCCCGAGGAGCTGCGGGGCACGTACGCGGGTCTGGCGCATCCGGCGGCGCTGGAGCACCTCGTACGGCTCGGGGTGACGGCGGTCGAGCTGCTGCCCGTGCACCAGTTCGCGCACGAGGACCATCTGCTCCGGCGGGGCCTGCGGAACTACTGGGGCTACAACTCCATCGGCTACTTCGCGCCGCACGCGGCCTACGCGGCGTCGGGGACGACGGGGCAGCAGGTCGGCGAGTTCAAGCGGATGGTGCGGGAGCTGCACGGGGCGGGGATCGAGGTGATCCTCGACGTGGTCTACAACCACACGGCGGAGGCCGGTGAGCTGGGCCCGACGCTGTCGCTCAAGGGCATCGACAACCGCGGCTACTACCGGCTCCGGCCCAGCGACGCCCGGCGGTACACGGACTACACGGGCTGCGGGAACACGCTCCAGGTCGTGCAGCCGCACGTGCTGCGGCTGATCACGGACTCGCTGCGGTACTGGGTGACGGAGATGGGCGTGGACGGCTTCCGCTTCGATCTGGCGGCGGCCCTCGCGCGGTCCTTCCACGACGTCGACATGCTCTCGCCGTTCCTCGCGGTGATCGCGCAGGATCCGGTCCTGCGGCGCGTGAAGCTGATCGCCGAGCCGTGGGACGTGGGTTCGGGCGGCTACCAGGTGGGGGCGTTCCCGCCGCTGTGGACGGAGTGGAACGACCGCTACAGAGGTGCGGTGCGGGACTTCTGGCGGGGCGCGCTGCCCGACGTACGGGATCTGGGGTACCGGCTCTCCGGGTCCAGCGACCTGTACGCGTGGGGCGGGCGCAGGCCGTACGCGTCGGTGAACTTCGTGACGGCGCACGACGGTTTCACGCTGCGGGACCTGGTGACCTACGAGCGCAAGCACAACGAGGCCAACGGCGAGGGGAACCGGGACGGCTCCGACGACAACCGCTCCTGGAACTGCGGGGCGGAGGGCGAGAGCGACGACGCGGACGTCACCGCGCTGCGGCGGCGGCAGCTGCGCAATCTGATGACGACGCTGCTGCTGTCCACCGGGGTGCCGATGTTCGTCGCGGGCGACGAGATGGGGCGCACGCAGGCAGGCTCGAACAACGCGTACTGCCAGGACAACGAGACCAGCTGGGTGGACTGGGGGCTGCGGGAGGAGCCCGGCTGGCGCGAGCTGTTCGCGCTCACCGCCCGGCTGATCGAGCTGCGGCACCGGCATCCGGTGCTGCGGCGGCGGGCGTTCTTCTCCGGGCGCGCGCACTCGGCGGACGGCCTGCGGGACCTGGCCTGGTTCACGCCCCGGGGCACGGAGATGACGGAGGCCGACTGGTTCGCGCCGGCCGCGACGCTCGGCATGTATCTGTCCGGGCGGGACATACCCGGCCGGGACGCCTGGGGGGCGCCGGTGGTCGACGACAGCTTCCTGGCGGTCCTGCACGCGGGGGAGCGTCCGGCGTGCTTCGTGCTGCCGGGGCCGCCGTGGGCGTCGTCGTACGAGGTCGTCGTGGACACGTCGCTGGAGGAGCAGGGGGCGCCGCCGTGCACCGTGCACCGGGCGGGGGCCGCGGTGACGGTGCCGGGGCGGGCGGTGTGGCTGCTGCGGGTCCGCCCCACCTGACAGGGCTGGTCCGGACCTACGTATTGCCCAGGCGTCGCCCGCGCCCCCAAGCTCGGCTCATGGACCTGGAGTTGCGGCACCTGAAGACGATCCGGGCGATCGCCGACGCGGGCAGCCTCACCAAGGCGGCCACCGCGCTCGGGCTGGCCCAGCCGGCGCTGAGCGCCCAGCTGAAGCGCATCGAGCGCGCGCTCGGCGGAACGCTGTTCGAGCGGGGGCGGCACGGGGTGCGGGCCACCGCGCTCGGCGAGTTCGTGCTGGCGCGGGCCCGGGTCGTGCTGCCCGCCGTGAGCGGGCTGCGGGAGGAGGCGCAGCGGCTCGCGCGGGCCTGGGAGGGCGGCGCGGGGTTCCGGCTCGGCGGGACGCACGGGCCGCTGCTCGGCGCCCTGGTGGACCGGCTCGCCGCCGCGCACCCCGGGGCGGCCCTCTCCACGCACACCTCCTGGTCGGAGCGGGAGATCGCGGCCCGCGCGGTGGCCGGGCGGCTGGACTTCGCGCTGGTGGGCACGTGCGGGGCGGCCGCGCCGCCGCAGAGCGAGCTGCTGAGGTGGCGTGAGGTGGGGCGCGACCCCGTCTTCGTGATGCTGCCCACCGGCCATCCGCTGGCCGGCCGCCCCGAGGTCGAGCTGGCGCAGCTCGCCGGCGAGGCGTGGACGGACGTGCCGGGGGACGGCTGCTTCGGGGACTGCTTCACCGCGGCGTGCGCGCGGGCGGGCTTCACGCCCTCGCGGGTGTACGAGACCGATGTCGCGTCCTGCGTCCATCTGGTGCAGGTGGGGCGGGCGGTGGGACTGTGCCGGGCGACGTTCCCGCCGACGCCGGGCCTGGTGACGAGGGCGCTCGCGGGTACGCCGCTGTACTGGCGTCATGTGCTCGGCTGGCATCCGGCGGGGCCGGCGCATGATCGTGCAGCGGGTGTCTTCGCGGAGGCGCGGGCGGCGCATGGGGAGGCGGTGGCCCGCAGTGACAGCTACGCGGCGTGGCTGGCGGCGCCGGCCCCTCGGGCGGGGGGCGGGGCGGGGTGACGGGCCTCGCCCCGGGGCGGCTGGGCGGGTTCCCTGGGCCGCCGCTTCGCGGCGGATGTCTCCGGGTGCGGGTGTCCTGGCCCGCCGCTTCGCGGCGGATGTTTCCCACGGGGGCCGTCTCCGGGGTGCGGGTGTCTCTGGCCCGCCGCTTCGCGGCGGATGTTTCCCACCCACCCACCCGTTACTCCGCATCGGGGGGTGGGCGTAGAAGCGGGCTTCAGTTGCCGGGTGCGTCCGTTGCATCGCTTCTGGGGCGCGGGGGTGTCCCTGGCCCGCCGCTTCGCGGCGGATGTTTCCCACCCACCCACCCGTTGCTCCGCGTCGGGGGTTTTCCTGTGCTGGTTGATGCGGGGTAAACGGGTGGGTGGGTGGGAGATTCTGCCGCGGAGCGGCAGCAGGGCGGGCGCTCCCGGCCGGGCGGGAGGGGCACACGGAGCGGGAGCGGGACGGGCGCTCCGGCTGGGCGGGAAGGGCAGACGGAGCAGCGGTGGGGCGGGGGTCATAACGTCGGGTACCGGGGGTGACTGGCAGCTGGGCGAGGGAAGTTGAGCGCTCTACGGTGTGGGGCGAACCCCCGCACCCCCTCCCCCCTCGCCCCGAGGAGTCCGTATGCTCCCCCTCCCCCACAGACGCGCCGCGACGGCCCTCGGCACCGCCCTGGTGATCGCCGGCCTGCCCGGTCTCGCGGCTGCCGGCCCGCTCCCGCCATCCCGCCGGCGCCCTCCCCCGCCGCGAGCGCCGCCGTCGGCACGACTTCTCCCGGCGTCCTGACGGCGATGCGGCGCGACCTCGGCCTCACGTCGGCGCAGGCCGAGGCCCGGCTGGCCCACGAGGCCGAGGCCGGCGCCGACGCGGGAGCCCTGCGGCTCGCACTCGGCCGCTCCTTCGCGGGCGCCTGGGTGCACGGCGCCACGTCCCGGACGCTCACCGTGGCCACCACCGACGCGGCGGACGTCCCCGCCATCGAGGCACGCGGGGCGCGGGCGAGGGTCGTACCGCACTCCACCGCCGAACTCGACGCCGCGAAGGCCGCGTTGGACCGGGCCGCGAAGAAGAAGGACACGCGGGACGCGCCCGTCTGGTACGTCGACGTGCGCTCCAACGCGGTCGTGGTGCGTGCCGTCAGGACCGCCGCCGCCACCTCCCTCGTCTCCGCCGCCGGCGTGGACGCCGACCTCGTACGCGTGGAGAGGACCAAGGAGCGGCCCCGCCCGCTGTACGACCTCGTGGGCGGCGACGCCTACTACATGGGGGGCGGCCGCTGCTCCATCGGCTTCCCCGTCACCAAGGGCACGCAGCAGGGCTTCGCGACGGCGGGCCACTGCGGGCGCGCCGGCACCGCGACGACCGGCTACAACCGGGTGGCTCAGGGCACGTTCCAGGGGTCCGTCTTCCCCGGCAGGGACATGGCCTGGGTCGCCACGAACACCCAGTGGACCGCCACCCCGTACGTGAAGGGCCCGGGCGGCCAGCGGATCGGCGTCGGGGGCTCCACGCAGTCCCCGGTGGGTGCGTCGATCTGCCGGTCGGGCTCCACCACGGGGTGGCACTGCGGCGCGATCTCGCAGCACAACACGAGCGTCACCTATCCCGAGGGCACCATCAACGGCGTGACCAGGACGACGGTCTGCGCCGAGCCCGGTGACTCGGGCGGCTCGTACATCTCGGGCAGCCAGGCGCAGGGCGTCACCTCGGGCGGCTCGGGCGACTGCTCCAGCGGTGGCACGACCTTCCACCAGCCGATCAACCCGCTGCTCCAGCAGTTCGGGCTCACGCTGCGGACCACGGGCGGCGGCGACCCGGGCCCCGGGCCCGGCGATCCCGAGCCGGGCGGCACCTGGGCGGCCGGGGAGGTGTGCGCGGCGGGTGACACCGTCACGTACGGCGGCTCGACCTACACGTGCCTGCAGCCGCACCAGGCCCAGCCGGGCTGGGAGCCGCCGAACACGCCGGCGCTCTGGCAGCAGGCCTGAGGGCCGGCGGGGGACCCACCGGACTAGGTCCAGCGAAGTAGCCGGTCCGGGCCGAAACTCGGTGGGCGCCGTCAGTGGCGATCCGTAGGCTCGCCCCTGATGCCGAAATCAGATGCCCCCACCACGGAACGCTCCGAACACTCCACCGTCCGGACGCTGTTGCGGCTGTGGCCGTACGTGCGACCGGTCCGGACCCGCCTGATCGTCGCGGCGCTCGTCGCGGTCGTCGCCTCCTGTACGGGACTGGTCTTCCCCCTCGTACTGAAGTGGCTGGTCGACGGCCCGGTGGCCGACGGCGACGGGGCGGGGGTGTGGTTCGGGGCGCTCCTGCTGCTGGGGCTCGGCGTGGCGGAGGCGCTGCTCTTCGGGCTGCGGCGGTGGCTCGTCGCCCGGCCGCTGGCGAGCGTGGAGGCGTCGATGCGGGCGGATCTCTACCGCCACCTCCAGCGGCTGCCGGTGGCCTTCCACGACCGGTGGCCCTCGGGGCAGTTGCTCTCGCGCGGCACGACGGACCTGATGCTGCTGCGCATGTTCCTCGCCTTCCCGCTGACGTTCCTGCTGGTCAACAGCGTGACGATCGTCGTCGGCGTGATCATCCTGCTCGGGCAGGACTTCACGCTCGGACTGGTGCTGCTCGCGCCCGTGGTGCCGATGGTGGTCGTCTGCGCGTACTACGAGGGGCGCTACACCGCGGTGGCGCGGCGCGCGCAGGACCAGGTCGGTGATCTGACGACGGTCGTCGAGGAGAGCGTGCTCGGCATCCGGATCATCAAGGGCTTCGGGCGCCACCGCAGTCAGGCGCGGGCGTTTCGCGAGCTGTCGCACACGTTGCGGGGCACGGAGCTGGCCAAGGCGCGGATCCTCGCGGCGATCTACGCGGTGATCATGTCGCTGCCCGAGGCCGCGATCGGGGCGGCGCTCGTGCTCGGCACGGTGCGGGTAGCGGACGGCGACCTGTCGACGGGCACGCTGGTCGCCTTCCTGTCGACGGCGCTGGCGCTGCGCTGGCCGGTGGAGTCGATCGGCTTCCTGCTGGCGATGAGCCAGGAGTCGGCGACGGCCACGGAGCGGTACTTCGAGGTGATGGACGCCGAGCCGGAGGTGCCGGTGGCCCCGGAGCGGCCTTCCCCGGCGACCGCCGCCGCCCCTTCCCCTCTGCCCCCGCACGCGTCCTCGGACGGGGGCGGGATGCGGTTCGAGGGGGTGGAGTTCCGGTATCCCGACGCCCCGCCGGACGCGCCCCCGGTGCTCAGCCGCGTCGACCTGCACATCCGGCCCGGCGAGACCATGGCCCTGGTCGGTGCGACGGGCAGCGGCAAGACGACGCTGACCGCGCTGGTGCCCCGGCTGCACGAGGTGAGCGGCGGGCGCGTGACGCTGGACGGCAAGGACATCGCGGCGATGGACCGCGAGCGGCTGCGCACCCTGGTGGCGGTCGCCTTCGAGGAGCCGACCCTGTTCTCGGCGACCGTCGGGGAGAACGTCCTGATGGGGGCCGAAGAGGGCGCCGGTGACGCCGAGTTGCGCCATGCGCTGGGCGTCACCCAGGCCGACTTCGCGCATGCCCTGCCCCAGGGCGTCGACACGCAGGTCGGTGAGCAGGGGCTGAGCCTGTCCGGCGGTCAGCGCCAGCGTCTCGCCCTGGCCCGCGCGGTGGTGGGCCGGCCCCGCTTCCTGGTCCTGGACGACCCGCTGTCCGCGCTGGACGTCCACACGGAGGCGCTGGTGGAGGCGGCGCTGCGGCGGGTCCTCGCCGACACGACCGCGCTGATCGTCGCCCACCGCCCCTCCACGGTGCAGCTGGCCGACCGGGTCGCCCTGCTGTCCGGCGGGCGCGTCGCCGCCGTCGGCACCCACCAGCAACTGCTGCGGGACAACGCGGAGTACGCCTGGCTGATGTCGGGCACCGAGGCCGGGGAGCCCGGCGCGGGCGCCGGTGCGGCGTCCGGTACGCAGGCCGGTGCGGGAGACCCCGCGGAAACCGGCGGCAGGACCGTAGGGGAAACCCCGACAGACCCCGGCGGGAACCATGCCGACCACCCCGTCGGCCACACTGCCGAGGAGGCTGCCCGATGACCACCTCGTCGACGTCCACGTCACGCGGCGCCGAGCCGGACCCGGAGGAGACACCGACACCGGGTCGGGCGCGACCCCAGCCGCAAGCACAGCCACAGTCACCAGCACAAGCACAAGCACAGTCGCGGTCCTGGCCACGGATTCGGCCGCGGGGTCGGGTAAAGGCACCGGCGTCCGGGACGGGCGGCGGTGCCGGGGACCCCTTCGACCAGGACGACCTGCCCACGCCGCCCCACGCCACCCGCGCGCTCCTGCGCTCCCTGCTCGCGCCGCTGCGCGCCCGTGTCGTCCTCGCCGCCGTGCTGCTGGTCGTACAGCAGGCCGTCGTGCAGGCGGGGCCGCTGCTCGTCGCGTACGCCATCGACCGCGGCGTACCGGCGGTGCGCGACGGCGACCACGGCCCGCTGATCGCGGTCGCCGTCGGCTATCTGCTCTGCGCGGGCGCCGCCGGCGCCCTCCAGTACGCCTTCATCGTCGCCTCGGCCCGCGTCAACCAGGACGTACTGCTCGACCTGCGGGGCCGCATCTTCCGGCACGCGCAGGCGCTCAGCGTCGACTTCCACGAGCGGTACACCTCGGGGCGGCTCATCTCCCGCTCGACCACCGACGTGGAGTCGCTGCGCGAACTGCTCGGCGAGGGGCTCCAGGAACTGGTCACCACCCTGCTGTCCTTCCTCTGCATCTCGGCGATGCTGCTCTGGCTGGACCTCGGTCTCGGCGCGCTCGCGGTGGCGTCGTTCGTGCCGCTCTACCTCCTCATCCGGCTCTACCAGCGCCGGGCCGGGGCGATGTTCCGCGTCCGCTCGACCGCCATCGCCGCGGTCATCGTGAAGTTCGCGGAGACCATGAACGGCATCCGGCCGGTGCGGGCCTTCCGCCGGGAGCGGGCCAACGACGCGGAGTTCGCGGTGCTCAACCGCCGCCACGAGCGGGCCAACGGCGACGCCATCCTGGAGATGGCCCGCTACGTCGTCGGCTCCCGGCTCGTCGCGAACATCGCTGTCGCCGCGATCGTCCTGTGGGGCGCGCACCGCGTCGCGGACGGCGGGCTCGCGCTCGGTGTCCTCGCCGCGGCCGTGCTGTACCTGCGGCGGCTCTACGACCCGATCGACCGGCTCGGCATGTTCCTCAACTCCTACCAGTCGGCGGCCGCGTCCCTGGAGAAGATCGCGGGTCTGCTCGCCCAGACCCCGACCGTTCCCGAGCCGCCGGAGTCCCTCGCGCGTCCACTGCCCGCGCTGCGCTCCGCGCGGCCGGGCCGCGAGGTCCGCTTCGACGGGGTGCGGTTCGCCTACCGCACCGGCGGCGAGGTGCTGCCCCGCTTCGATCTGACGCTGCCGGCCGGGCAGACGGTCGCGGTGGTCGGCTCGACCGGCGCGGGCAAGTCCACGCTGGCCAAGCTGCTCGCCCGGTTCTACGACCCGACGGAGGGCAGCGTCCTGCTCGACGGCGTGGACCTGCGGGAGCTTCCGGTCGCCGAGTTGCGGCGCGGGGTCGTCATGGTGACGCAGGAGGCGTTCCTGTTCTCCGGGACGGTCGCCGAGAACATCGCCATCGGCCGCCCCGACGCCACCCGCGAGGAGATCGAACGCGCCGCCGAGGCGATCGGCGCCCACGACTTCATCACCGCGCTGCCGGACGGCTACGACACCGACGTACGCAAGCGGGGCGGCCGCATCTCGGCCGGGCAGCGGCAGTTGGTGGCCTTCGCGCGGGCGCTGCTCGCCGACCCCGCGGTGCTGATCCTCGACGAGGCGACCAGTTCCCTGGACATCCCCGGCGAGCGAGCCGTGCAGCGCGCCATGCACACGGTGCTGCGCGGCCGCACCGCCGTGGTGATCGCCCATCGCCTCTCCACGGTGGAGATCGCCGACCGGGTGCTCGTCATGGAGCACGGCCGCGTCGTGGAGGACGGCACCCCGGACCAGCTCATCGCGGGCACCGGCTCGTTCGCGGACCTGCACCGCGCCTGGCGGGAGAGCGTGGTGAGCTGAGCGGCGGCCGCGTCCCCCGCTCGCCGCGGCCGCTCCTCACCCCGGGGGCGGGAGCAGGCGTACGGCGATGGCGACGGTGTCGTCGTCCGATGGGCGGGCGCCGGGTGGGCTCCCGCAGCTGGGGCCCCACGCCGGGATCCAGCGCACGGCCGTGATCGTCGTGCCGCGTTCGGCGGCGGTGTCGATTCATCGCCGTGCCGCATGTGCGGCTCCCTGACCGGGTGTGTGGGCCTGCGGCCGTGCGCTCTGCCGCCAGCGGAGTGCGGCCATTACCTGTTCGGCGTCGAGGTCGGTGTCCACACCGTTGAGCCGCAGGCCGATCTTGCGGACCCTCGTGATCCTGCCCGAGGAACTGCTGCACCATCTGGACACCGGTGAGCCGTGACCCGGACCGCACCCGGTCAAACTTTTGCCTTTCGGCAATACTTTCCGTTTGACAACTGTGGAGGTCAGGAAAGAGTCTGATCCGGGCGCCGGCGGGCCGACCGGAGCCGCTGAAGCGCACTCAGGCCGTCACGCCGAGAGGAACGGTGCAGGTTGAACAGGCTGTCTCGCGGTCGAAGGGCCGGTCACGCGATCCCCTGCGACCCGCCCGTTTCCCGTGTACGCGGCGCGAGGCGATCGGCGGCCCTGCCGAAGTCGACGAGGCCACGGGTGAGGCTCGCACGGGCGGCGGGGTCCATGGCGGAGATCAGCTCGGTCAGCGCCGACTCGCGGCGGGCCCGCAGGTCGGCCAGATAGGTCCGCCCCCGGCCCGTCAGGCGCAGGGTCACCTCACGCCGGCTGGTCGAACTGAGCGAACGCTCGACGAAGCCCAGCGCCTGAAGGCGGTCGCACATCCGGCTGGCCGACGAGGGCGCCGAGCCCAGCACCTCGCCCAACGTGCGCAGATTGATGCCCCCGGCGTGATCCAGCACATAAAGGGCTCTCAGCTGCGATGATGAAACAGGGGCCGTCGACACGGAATCCCGGCCCCGGTTCCAGAGCACTTCGAGCAGTTCGGTGACCTCGCGGACCATCTGGGCGGCGGCTTCTCGGTCATCGCCCACGGATTCGGAATGCGCGCTTTCCACCGGGATATCTGACAGCGGCCCCGTCAGACGCTGCGACATATGAGTCCGGCCCCCTCTTTTTACTTGCTTCCCGAATAGGCGGTAACCCGACGGTGGACAGAACCAGGGACATGGAACGCGCACTGCGCAGAGCGGAGCCGCACGCTCTTCTCGAAGCGGCGCACGACCTGATCACCGACCTTTATGCTGCGGTCTCCGTCGACCTGCTCATGGCCGACTACGCGATGACCATACTGCAACCGGTCAATGCGCTCCCCTACACGGTGGAACCGATCCCCGTGAACGCCAGCGCCCCCGGCCGCGCATTCGGCGCGCAGGAGCCCTATGCCGAGACCGACCCGCTCTCCGCCCTGGTGAGCGTGCACCTGCCGGTCAGCGTGCGCGGGGACCGCATAGGGGTGCTCACCGTCCGCGTGCCCGCCGAACGCCACACTCCCGAGGCGGCGGCGGAGCTGCAGGACATCGCCGAGATCCTGGGGCACGCGATCGTCGTCGCCGATCGGGACACCGACCTGTACCTCCAGGCCCGGCGCGCCAACCGGCTCACCCTCGCCGCCGAGATGCAGTGGCAGCTGCTCCCCGGGCGCTCCTGCGCCCGCCCCGCGTACGCCCTGGGCGCCCAGTTGGAGCCCGCGTACGCGATCTACGGCGACAACTTCGACTGGTCGGCGACCGCGAACCACCTCACCCTCACCATCACCGACGGCATGGGCGAGGGCATCGAGGCCTCCTTGCTCACCAACCTCGCGGTCAACGCCCTGCGCAACGCCCGCCGCGCCGGACTCTCCCTGTCCGACCAGGCCTACCTGGCCGACCAGGCCGTCTACGGGCACTATCACGGCGCCGCCTACCTGGAGACGCTGCTCCTGCGCTTCGATCTCACCACCGGGGAAACCGAGATCGTCGACGCCGGCTCACCCAAGATGTGGCTCCTGCGGCAGGGGAAAACCGAGCAGCTCGAACTGGAAGCGCAACTTCCGTTGGGGATGTTCGAAGACACTCCCTATAACGCCCAGCGCTTTTACGTCCAGCCCGGGGACCGTCTGCTCTTCGTCAGTGACGGCGTCTACGACGTCACCTCGCCCGGCGGGGAACGCTACAGCGAGAAAGCCCTCGTCCGCGCGATCCATGACACCCGGCTCCTGCCGCCCTCCCAGGTGCCCCGCGCCATCCTCCAGGAAGTGGTCGGACATCGCGCCTCTCCCGATGCCGAGGACGACGCCGTGGTCGTCTGCCTCGACTGGCACGGCCGACCGTAATCCGACCCAGCCGACCACAATCCCGCACGGCTGACCGTAATCTGACGCGGCGACTGGTAACCCGGGCGGCCGACCGGAATCGGGGGCGGCGAGCCGGAATCCGGGGTGCCCGGCCGAAATTCGGGGCGGCCAGCCGTAATCCAGGGCGGCCGGCCCTGATCGGGCCACCGCATTCGACGGGCCCCCGGCGCCGGACAGCCCGGAGTGATATCGACGCGGGCGGATAACCGCCCGCCCTCACGCCCACGGCACAAGCCCCGGTGCACCCACGGCACAAGCCCCGGCGCGCGCACGGGCCGCGCGCCGCCTGACCCTCCCCCGCCGCCGGCGAGCCCCGCGCGCCCCGACACACGGGGGACGCCTCCGCGCTCGTACGCCCGACAGGTCCCGGCCCCCGGCTGCACTCGGGCGCCGATCTTCGGCCACGGGAGCGGCTGATTCAAGCCGCTCCCGGGAAACCGTTTTCCCCCGGAGACCCCAAGGTCCGCCCCCACTCCGGATAGCGAACTCGCGCCACCGGCCAACGGACTGATTCCAGCCAACTCTTGATGCGCTCCTGACAGGAACCGGGCTCCGGTGTCACTCTTCCCCTCGACCGCCGCACGGCTTTCAACAAGGCGACGGTCTCTCTTCACGCAATACCTCTTGTGCACCGCCCAGTTCTGCGTACCGCCCCCGCACTGCCCGGACGGCGATCCAGCCGCCCGGTAGCTCTGGCCGCGCAACCCGCGGCCGCGCAGAAGGAGTCCGTGTTGCGAAACACCTCCCGCAGATCCGCTTCCCCCCGCCGCTCAGTCCGTACCCGCGCGACCGCCGTGGGCGCCCTCTCCGCCGTCGCCGCCCTGCTGGCCGTCGCCGTCCAGGCGGGCCCCGCCTCGGCCGACGACCCGCGGACGGCCGCGGCCAAGGCCCCCGTCCAGAAGCTCGGCAAGGTCGACCCCGGCGCGCTCGCCGCCAAGCTCTCCCCCGCCCAGCGCGCGGAGCTCATACGCACCGCCAACGCCACCAAGGCGGCCACCGCCAAGGACCTGGGCCTCGGCGGCAAGGAGAAGCTCGTCGTCCGCGACGTCACCAAGGACCGTGACGGCACGGTCCACACCCGCTACGAGCGCACCTACGCGGGCCTGCCCGTCCTCGGCGGCGACCTGGTCGTCGACACCGCGAAGTCCGGCAGGACCGAGGGCGTCACCAAGGCCGCCAAGGCGCAGCTCAAGGGCATCGACATGAGCGCCGAGGTCACGGCGGCGGCCGCGAAGAAGCAGGCGCTGAGCGCCGCGAAGGCCGAGGGCTCCAAGAAGACCGACACGGACCGGGCGCCGCGCAAGGTCGTGTGGCTGGCCAAGGGCGAGCCGGTCCTCGCCTACGAGACCGTGGTCGGCGGCCTGCAGCACGACGGCACGCCGAACGAGCTGCACGTCGTCACGGACGCCGCCACCGGCAAGAAGCTCTTCCAGTGGCAGGGCATCGAGAACGGCACGGGCAACACGCAGTACAGCGGCCAGGTCACGCTGGGCACCGCCCAGTCGGGGTCGAACTACACCCTGACCGACACCGGGCGCGGCGGCCACAAGACGTACAACCTGAACCACGGCACCTCCGGCACCGGCACCCTCTTCTCGGGCGCCGACGACGTGTGGGGCAACGGCTCGCCCTCCAACCTGGAGACGGCCGGCGCCGACGCCCACTACGGTGCCGCGCTGACCTGGGACTACTACAAGAACGTGCACGGCCGCAGCGGTATCCGCGGTGACGGCGTCGGCGCGTACTCCCGGGTCCACTACGGCAACAACTACGTCAACGCCTTCTGGGACGACGGCTGCTTCTGCATGACGTACGGCGACGGCTCGGGCAACTCCAAGCCGCTCACCTCGATCGACGTCGCGGCGCACGAGATGACGCACGGTGTCACCTCGGCGACCGGCAACATGACCTACAGCGGCGAGTCCGGCGGCCTGAACGAGGCCACCTCGGACATCTTCGCGGCGGCCGTCGAGTTCAACGCGAACAACGCGACGGACAAGGGCGACTACCTCGTCGGCGAGAAGATCGACATCAACAGCAACGGCACCCCGCTGCGCTACATGGACAAGCCGAGCAAGGACGGCGGCTCCAAGGACTCGTGGTACTCGGGCATCGGCAACATCGACGTCCACTACTCGTCCGGTGTCGCCAACCACTTCTACTACCTGCTCAGCGAGGGCAGCGGCCAGAAGGTGATCAACGGCGTCTCGTACGACTCGCCGACCTCCGACGGCCTGCCCGTGACCGGCATCGGCCGGGACAAGGCGTCGCTGATCTGGTACAAGGCGCTCACCACGAAGTTCACCAGCACGACGAACTACGCGGCGGCCCGCACCGGGACGCTCGCGGCGGCCGGTGAGCTGTACGGCACGACCAGCACCGAGTACAAGGCGGTCGCCCACGCCTGGGCCGCCGTGAACGTCGGCGCCCGCCCCGGCGGCGAGGAGCCCGGCGGCACGTCCTTCGAGAACACCGCGGACGTGGCCATCCCGGACAACGGCGCCGCGGTGACCTCGCCGGTCACCGTCACGGGCCGCACCGGCAACGCGCCGAGCACCCTGAAGGTCGGCGTCGACATCGTGCACACCTGGCGCGGTGACCTCCAGGTCGACCTGGTGGCCCCCGACGGCTCGATCTACCCGCTGAAGGCGACCAGCAGCTCGGACTCCGCCGACAACGTCAAGGAGACCTACACGGTCAACGCCTCCTCGGAGGTGGCCAACGGGACCTGGAAGCTGAAGGTCCAGGACAAGGCCGCGCAGGACACCGGCTACATCAACAGCTGGAAGGTCACCTTCCCGTAAGCCCTTCCCCCGCGGAGTGAGACTCCGCGTCGCACCGTGACACGCCGCCGCCCCGGGTGATCGACTCCCCGGGGCGGCGCGCGTGTTCCGGGCCGCACTTCGTCACGTTCTGTTCGCATTGCGTATGTTGACCATCGCTCAACGGACGATTTCCGGCCAACATCCAGGCAGACCACTGACATGTACCTGGCCCAAATGGCACGCTTCGTGCCCTGGGGGGCCCTCCATGCCACCCAGGTCCCCACAGAAGGAGCCTGCGTGACATCCCGGATATCCGTTAAGCGTTCGACACTCGCGATCGCCACCGCCGTGGCCGCCGGAGCGCTGCTCACCACCGGACTGACCACCGGTGCCTCCGCCCAGACCGACCAGGACACCAAGTCCTCCGGTGCTCCCGGCGCCCTCTCGGCGTCGGCCCGCGCGGGCCTCCTCGCGGACGCGCACGCCGACAGATCGGCGACCGCCGAGCGGATCGGTCTCGGCGCCAAGGAGAAGCTCGTCGTCCGCGATGTCGTCAAGGACCCCGACGGCACCACCCACACCCGCTACGAGCGCACCTACGACGGCCTGCCCGTCCTCGGCGGCGACCTCGTCGTGCACACCGCCGCGAGCGGCAAGGTGAAGGGTGTCACCAAGGCGACCGAGGCGTCCGTCAAGGTCGCCTCCACGGACGCGCGCCTCAGCCGCTCCACGGTCGCCAAGTCCGCCGAGTCCACCGCCGCCAAGGCGAAGACGGCGCAGGCCGACGCGGGCACGCCCCGCAAGGTGATCTGGGCCGCGACGGGCAAGCCCGTCCTCGCGCACGAGACGGTCGTCACCGGTGTGCAGAAGGACGGCACGCCCAGCAGGCTGCACGTCATCACGGACGCCGCGACCGGCAAGAAGCTGTACGAGTACCAGGACATCGAGAACGGCACCGGCAACAGCCAGTACAGCGGCAAGGTCACCGTCGGCTCCAAGAAGACCGCGAGCGGCTACGAGCTGACCGACAAGGCCCGCGGCGGCCACCGCACCTTCGACCTGAAGCACGCGGAGAGCGGCGGCGGCAAGCTGTTCAAGGACGCCAACGACATCTGGGGTAACGGCAAGCCCACGAGCACGCAGACCGCGGCCGTCGACGCCGCCTACGGTGCCCAGCTGACCTGGGACTACTACAAGTCGGTGCACGGCCGCAGCGGCATCAACGGTGACGGCAAGGGTGCGACCTCGCGGGTCCACTTCAGCAACAACTACGTCAACGCCTTCTGGGACGACAGCTGCTTCTGCATGACGTACGGCGACGGCGAGGGCAACAAGAAGCCCCTCACCTCGATCGACGTCGCGGCCCACGAGATGACGCACGGCGTCACCTCGGCCACCGGCAACATGGAGTACAGCGGTGAGTCCGGCGGCCTCAACGAGGCCACCTCGGACATCTTCGCCACCGCCGTGGAGTTCAAGGCCAAGAACCCCAAGGACGTCGGCGACTACCTCATCGGCGAGAAGATCGACATCAACGGCGACGGCACGCCGCTGCGCTACATGGACAAGCCGAGCAAGGACGGCGGCTCCCTGGACAGCTGGAACTCCCGCGCCGGGAACGTGGACGTCCACTACTCCTCGGGCATCGCCAACCACTTCTTCTACCTGCTGTCCGAGGGCAGCGGCAAGAAGCGGATCAACGGCGTCACCTACAACTCGCCGACCTTCGACGGCTCCAAGGTCACGGGCATCGGGCGCGCCAAGGCCGAGAAGATCTGGTTCCGGGCTCTGACCAGGTACTTCACCTCGACCACCAACTACAAGGCGGCCCGCAAGGGCACGCTGAGCGCCGCGAAGGACCTGTACGGCGCGACCTCCACCGAGTACAAGCGCGTGGCGGCGGCCTGGGCCGGCGTCAACGTCAAGTAGCACTCCGGTGAACGGGGGCGGCATCCGGCGGGATGCCGCCCCCTTCCGCGTCACCTCACCTGCTTCCCCTCACCGCAGCAGGACCCCGGCCGCCTCGCCCGTGGCCTGCGAGGGAAGCGCGACCAGCCCCAGCTCGGCGCCGCTCGCCAGCAGCGGATGCGCCGGCAGGATGCGCACCGTGTAGCCGAACGAACCGGTGCGGTCCAGGGCGAGCGGCCCTTCGTAGACGTGGCGGCCCTCCGTGTCGGTCCCGCCCGCCGGCTTCAGCGGCACCGGGGTGGCACCGGTGATGCGGTCCTCGGGGTCCACCCGGCCGGCGACCGCCTGGACCTCCACGTCCTCCGGGGCCAGCTCGCCCAGGTGCACGCGCACGCGCAGGGACAGGGTGGCGCCCAGCTCGGCGGTGGCGCCACTGGCCGTCGCCTCCACGTGGTCGACGGCCACGCGTGGCCAGGCGGCGCGCACGCGGGCCTTCCAGGCGGCCAGTTCGGCGGCGGCCGTGAGGTCGAGCGCGCGGTGGGCGCGGGCGGCGGGGGCGTACAGCTCCTCGACGTACTCCCGGACCATGCGGCCCGCCAGGACCTTCGGGCCGAGCCGGGTGAGCGTCCTGCGGACCATCTCGATCCACCGGTCGGGCAGCCCGCCCGGGCCCCGCTCGTAGAAGCGGGGGGCGATGCGGCGCTCCAGGAGGTCGTAGAGCGCGGCGGCCTCCAGGTCGTCGCGGCGGTCCTCGTCGGTGGCGGCGCCGTCCGCCGTGGGGATGGCCCAGCCGAAGTCGGGCTCGAACCACTCGTCCCACCAGCCGTCCAGGACGGAGAGGTTGAGGCAGCCGTTGAGCGCCGCCTTCATGCCGCTCGTGCCGCACGCCTCCAGGGGCCGGAGCGGATTGTTCAGCCACACGTCGCAGCCCGGGTAGAGCTTTTGCGCCATCGCCATGCCGTAGTCCGGCAGGAACACCACGCGGTGGCGCACCCGGGGGTCGTCGGTGAAGCGCACCAGCTCCTGGATGAGCCGCTTGCCGCCGTCGTCCGCCGGGTGCGCCTTGCCCGCGACGACGATCTGCAGGGGCCGCTCGGGGTGCAGGAGCAGCTCCATGAGCCGGTCCCGGTCGCGCAGCATGAGCGTCAGCCTCTTGTACGAGGGCACGCGGCGCGCGAAGCCGACGGTGAGGACGTCGGGGTCCAGGACGTCGTCGATCCAGCCCAGTTCGGCGGTGGCCGCGCCGCGCTGGCGCCAGGAGGCGTGCAGGCGCCGCCTGACCTCCTCGACGAGCTGCCCGCGCAGGGTGCGGCGCAGCTCCCAGATGTCGCCGTCCCGGATGTCGGCGACCGCGTCCCAGCGGTCGGAGCCGCCCACGGACAGGGCGTCCTCGGTGCGCCGTTCGCCGAGCTGGCGGGCGCCGAGCGCGAGGACCTCGGGGGCCACCCAGGTCGGGGCGTGCACGCCGTTGGTGACGGAGGTGATCGGGATCTCCTCGGGGTCGAACCCCGGCCACAGGCCCGCGAACATCTCGCGGCTCACCGCGCCGTGCAGGGTGGATACGCCGTTGGCGCGGCTGCCCAGGCGCAGGCCCATGACGGCCATGTTGAAGAGGTTGGGCTCGCCCCCGGGGTAGGTCTCCATGCCCAGGCGCAGGATGTCGCCGACATCGATGCGGGGCAGTTCGGCGCCGGGCCCGAAGTGGCGGGCGACCAGCTCGCGGTCGAAGCGGTCGATGCCGGCGGGCACGGGGGTGTGGGTGGTGAAGACGGTGCCGGCGCGGACGGCTTCGAGCGCGGTGTCGAAGGCGGCGCCCTGGAAGGACAGTTCGTGGATGCGTTCGAGGCCGAGGAATCCGGCGTGCCCCTCGTTGGTGTGGAAGACCTCCGGCTCGGGGTGGCCGGTCAGCCGGCAGTACGCGCGTACGGCGCGTACGCCGCCGATGCCGAGGAGCATCTCCTGGAGCAGCCGGTGCTCGCTGCCGCCGCCGTAGAGCCGGTCGGTGACGTCGCGCTCGCCGGGCCCGTTCTCCTCCACGTCGGAGTCGAGCAGCAGCAGGGGTACGCGCCCCACCTGGGCCTGCCACACATGGGCGAGGAGCGAGCCCCCGCCGGGCAGGGCGAGCGCCACCCGGGTGGGTGTGCCGTCGGTCTCGCGGAGCAGGGACAGGGGCAGTTCGTTGGGGTCGAGGACCGGATAGTGCTCCTGCTGCCAGGCGTCGCGGGACAGGGTCTGGCGGAAGTAGCCGTGCCGGTAGAGCAGCCCGACGCCGATGAGCGGTACGCCGAGGTCGCTGGCGGCCTTGAGGTGGTCGCCGGCGAGGATGCCGAGGCCGCCGGAGTACTGGGGCAGGGCGGCGGTGATGCCGAATTCCGGTGAGAAGTAGGCGACAGCGCGCGGGAGCTGGTCGCACGCCCCCGCCCGCTCCTGGTACCAGCGCTCTCCGGTGACGTACTCGCGCAGCTCCTCGGCGGCCTCGTCCAGCCGGCGCAGGAAGTCCTCGTCGCGGGCCAGCTCGGCGAGCCGGGCCGGGGGTACGCCGCCGAGGAGGCGCACCGGGTCGCAGCCGGAGGCCTCCCACAGCGCCGGGTCGAGGGACCGGAACAGTTCACGGGTGCGCGGGTGCCAGGACCAGCGCAGATTGCGGGCCAGCTCGGCGAGCGCGCCGAGGGGGTCGGGAAGGACGGGACGGACGGTGAAACGACGGATTGCCTTCACGGTCTCCACCTTCGCGGGGATTCTCTGGGATGCACGGAGATACACGGGGATGGGGCACATGTCGACCTGCGCGACACGAAGGTAACGGCGGCCCGCCGTGCACCACCACGGCGCAGGGGGCGCACGGAGCGGCGGCCCCCCGGCCGCGGGGCGGCGCCCGTGGTGATCCGCGGCCTGGTCGCGTCCTGTCTCTCACCCGCCCGGCCGATCGCCCGCGCGGGCGCCGACGCGTCGGGCCCCGGGGCCCCGGCACGGCCGTCGCGGACCGGCCCGATGGCCGCCGGTCCTGCCGCTCGGCGCCCCCGCCCGTTCACACCGCTGAACCCGAGGGTGCGTTTTCGGCCATCACGGACGCGTGCGCGCCGACCTGTCCCGAGCGGCCGAACACCCCTTCGGGCGACCGCGCACGGCCACCCCTCCCCCGACCGGATGCGGCCGTTCAGGGCTCTCCCGCCCCCGGAATACCCGGGGCATATGCGCCTGGCCCGTACCAAAGAGTGTGTTTTCGGACCCGGTCCGCTCCGTCAGCCGAGGCCGGTCTTGCCCGTGCCGTTACGCACTAGTAGTTAACAAAGCGCCGGATTGCCCACCCGGAAGGGGTGGGAAGGCTCCTGCGGTACGCACTCCGGCCCACGCGGCCGGCACGCACCGCGGAACCTCTCCCCACCCACGTATCCGTGCACGCGGACAGGAGCGGTCAGACATGCCACTTGGCTCGACCCCGCAACCCACCATCCCCGTTCTGGACGTCCGGCCGGCCGTCCACTGCGGCCGGAAACCGGCGAAGGCCGTGCCCGGCGAAACGTTCCAGGTGAGCGCCACGGTCTTCCGCGAAGGCCATGAGGCGGTCGCCGCCAATGTCGTCCTGCGGGACCCCGGGGGCCGCCCGGGACCCTGGACCCCGATGCGGGAGCTGGCGCCCGGCACCGACCGGTGGGGCGCGGACGTCACCCCGGACGCCGAGGGGCGCTGGACGTACGCCGTGGAGGCCTGGGGCGACCCGCTCACGACCTGGCGGCACCACGCGCGGATCAAGATACCGGCGGGCCTCGACACGGACCTGGTCCTGGAAGAGGGCGCCCGCCTCCACGAACGCGCCGCCGCGGGCGTCCCCGAGGCCGAACGGGCCACCGTGCTCGACGCGGCCCAGGCGCTGCGCGACACCGGCCGCCCCCCGGCCGCCCGCCTCTCGGCGGCCCTCACCCCCGAGGTGGACGCGGTCCTCGCCCGCCACCCGCTGCGCGAACTGGTCACCTCATCACCGGAGTTCCCCCTGGTCGTGGAGCGTCGGCGGGCGCTGTTCGGTTCCTGGTACGAGTTCTTCCCGCGCTCGGAGGGTGCCGTCGTGCGGGAGGGCGCGCCGCCGGTGTCGGGGACGTTCCGCACGGCGGCCGAGCGGCTGCCGGCGATCGCGGACATGGGTTTCGACGTGGTGTACCTGCCGCCGATCCACCCGATCGGCAGCACCTTCCGCAAGGGCCCGAACAACTCCCTCTCCCCCGGCCCCCATGACGTGGGCGTGCCCTGGGCGATCGGTTCGCCCGAGGGCGGCCACGACGCGGTCCACCCCGACCTCGGGACGCTGGAGGACTTCGACGCGTTCGTGCGGCGCGCGGGTGAGCTGGGTCTGGAGGTCGCGCTGGACTTCGCGTTGCAGTGCTCGCCGGACCATCCGTGGGTGGACAAGCATCCGGAGTGGTTCCGGCAGCGGGCGGACGGTTCCATCGCGTACGCGGAGAATCCGCCGAAGAAGTACCAGGACATCTATCCGCTCGCCTTCGACCGGGATCTGCCGGGGCTGGTGGCGGAGACGGAGCGGCTGCTGCGGTTCTGGATGGGGCACGGGGTGCGGATCTTCCGCGTCGACAACCCCCACACCAAGCCGGTGGTGTTCTGGGAGGAGGTCATCGCCCGGATCAACGGCACCGATCCCGACGTCATCTTCCTCGCCGAGGCCTTCACCCGCCCCGCGATGCTGCACACCCTCGCGGCCATCGGCTTCCAGCAGTCCTACACCTACTTCACCTGGCGCAACACCAAGGAGGAACTCACCGACTACCTCACGGAGTTGGCGACGGAGTCCGCGCACTTCCTGCGCCCGAACCTCTTCGTGAACACCCCGGACATCCTGCACGCCTACCTCCAGGAGGGCGGGCGCCCGGCCTTCGAGGTGCGGGCCGTGCTCGCCGCCACCCTCTCGCCGACCTGGGGCCTCTACAGCGGCTTCGAGCTGTGCGAGAACACCCCGCTGCGGCCGGGAAGCGAGGAGTACCTGGACTCGGAGAAGTACCAACTCCGGCCGCGCGACTGGGAATCGGCGGCACTCCGGGACGAGACGATCGCCCCCCTCATCACCTCGCTGAACCGGGTCCGGCGGGCCAACCCCGCCCTCCAGCAACTGCGGGACCTGCACTTCCACGCCACGGACAAGGACGCGGTGATCGCCTACTCGAAGTCCGCCGCGGACGCGCACGGTTCGAACACGGTTCTGGTGGTGGCCAACCTCGACCCCCACCACACCCAGGAGGCCACGGTGTCGTTGAACATGCCGCAACTCGGCCTCGACTGGCACGAGTCCGTGCCGGTGTGCGACGAGCTCACCGGCGAGACCTACCACTGGGGCAGGACCAACTATGTGCGCCTGGAGCCGGGCCGCGCACCCGCGCACGTCCTCCGCGTCCTGCGACCGTCCTCACCGCTGATCGGAGGGTCACCCACACCATGATCGTCAACGAGCCCGTCCAGGACACCTTCGAGGACACGCCCGCCAAGGACCGTCATCCCGACTGGTTCAAGAGCGCCGTGTTCTACGAGGTCCTGGTCCGCTCCTTCCAGGACAGCAACGGCGACGGCATCGGCGACCTGAAAGGCATCACCGCCAAGCTCGACTACCTGCAATGGCTGGGCGTCGACTGCCTGTGGCTGCCCCCCTTCTTC
>NZ_JBEXWC010000032.1:0-69949 GCF_040629635.1 Streptomyces sp. NPDC005898
TATTCGTAGCGGCGGGGCGGGTGGTTCTCGGTGTGGCGCACCCCCGCGGTGTAGCGTGTGGTGTGTGTTGTGTGCCCCGCTGTGGCGCCCGGGGGGGCGCCCGCCCCCCCCCCCGGGACCACGTGGTCGGGGGCGGGGGGATGATCCGGCCAAGTGCACCACATACGTGCGCCGGCGGGCGCGGGCCCGCGCCACACGCCTTGCCGCTTTCTCGTCCCCCCTGGCCACGGCCCACTGCCGCTCGCCCGGCGTCGTCGAACCCCTGTCAAGACGGCCTTGGCGGAACTGGTCAGCTGGTGGTGACGCCCTCCCGGAAGGCGCCGGCGGTTCCGCTCCCACCGCTGCCACCAGCCGTCTCTTCCCGGCCGCCGGCCGCCTCTGCGGGGGCGGGACGTTCCGGCCGCCGGTCACACGAGGCACGTTGGACCACACCAATACCTCTGGCATATGTGGCGACGGAATTACCGTGACCTGCGGATCTCCCCTTTCCCCTGACACAAAGTGATCAAATTTGATCGTATCTCAGCCTGTCTTGATAACAACGTAGGTTGATCATTCACGGTTGAGGCCCTCTCGTTGCGCGTGTAGCGTCGCCGAGGTCGACCGAAGAAGGTCATTTTCGGCCCATCCCGCCGAAACAAGTGCATCCAGCCAATTCCGCCTCGCCCCCCCTCCTGAATACTTTCGGTTTGTCCCACGCCAGAGAAGGGACGCACGGTGCACGCACCTCACGGGGAGCACTTTCCGCTGCTCCCCGCACAGTCGAGAACCTGGAACGCACAGATCGGCGACCTCACCAATCCCGTCTTCTCCATCTGTGACTACTTGGAGATCCGCGGCGCGGTGGACCCCGATCTCCTGCGCGCGGCACATTTACAGGTCGAGCGCGAAGCCGACGCGCTGCGCCTGGGAATCATCACGGTGGACGGCGAGCCCCGCCAGTTCGTGCACCCGGACCCGACTCCCCTGCGCTGGGTCGACCTGAGCGCACGGAGCGATCCGGCCGCGGCGGCCGCGGCCTGGATGGAAGAGGACGTCCACCGTCCGGTGGACCCGGTCAGGTTGTGCGCCGCCGCCCTCCTCAAGACGGCGGACGACCGCTTCCTGCTGTACTGGAAGGTCCACCACGCCGTCGTCGACGGCTGGAGCCTCGCGCTGATCTTCAACCGCGTGGCAGCCGTCTACAGCGCCCTGGCAGAGGGGCGGAGTCACGAGAAGGGGATGCTGCAGCCCTTCGAGCGGCTGCGGGAGAGCGAGGCCGCCTACCGGGAGGGCAGACGATTCCTCGCGGATCGAGCGCACTGGCACGGCAAACTGGCGGGCCACCCGGAGCCCGTCGGCCCCTCCCGTCGCCGGGCCCAGGTCACCGCGGGCCGACGGCTCCGCCACGAGCTGACGCCCGATCGGGTCGCCCGCCTGGGAGAGGTCGCGGAGAGCCTGGGCGTGACCTGGTCCGATCTGGCCATCAGCACGATGGCCGCGTACGTGGGCAGCACGATCCGGCTGCCCGAGGTGCTCCTCGGGCTCCCGACAGCCGGCCGGCTGAGTCCGCGGGTGCGCAACGCCGTCGGCATGACGACGAACATCCTGCCGCTGCGGGTCCCCCACGACGACGGATCGTCCCTGGCCGAGCACGCGCGACGCGTCTCGCGGGAAGTGCGCGAACTCCTGTCGCACTCGCGCTATCCCACGGCCGCGTTGTCGCGGGAGATCGCCGAACAGGGCGGCAGCGGACGGCTGTGGGCCGCGATGGTCAACGTCATGCTGTTCGACCACAAGCTGGACTTCGCGGGAGTCCCGGCGATCCAGCACACGGTTTCGCTCCCCCTCACCGTCGACATGACGCTCTACCTGATCCAGACCGCGTCCGACGGGACCATGGAACTCATCCTCGACACCCACCCCGACCTCTACAGCGCCGCCGAGACCGAGGCGCATCTGGCGAGGCTGCTCTCGATGTTCGACGCGATCGAGAAGGCCGGTCCGCACACGCCCCTCCACGCCCTGTGCCCCACGCCCGAGCGGCCCGGCGCCAGCGGGGCCGGTGCGACACGGCCCGGTGCGGCGACGGGCTGACCACGCGGCGACCCGAGCAGAGCCGAACCACGAACCGGCCGCGGCCGGCCCCGGACCGGGCCGGACCGGGCCGAGCCGAGGGCGGTGTGCCGCGAACACACCCCGCCCGTACGCGCCCTCGGCACACGCGCACCTTGCGTCGCGATCGGAAAGGAGGCAGGAGCATGGACGCGTCCGCAGGAGAGACGGCAGTCCCTCGTTCGTCCCGGCATCAGGAGGCCGCTGATCTCAAGGCAACGCTGAAACACCTGCGCACCGAGCCCCGGGGCTGGGTGTTCTCCCTCAAGCTGGCGCTGTGCGCCGCCCTCACCGGGGCGGGCATCGCGCTGGCGCTGCAACCGATCCTCTGGTGCCGGATCCTCGGCGTCATCCTGACCGGCGCCATGTTCGCGCACGCCGCGGAGCTCCAGCACGAGACGCTGCACAACCTGGCCTTTCGCAGCCGCCGGGCGAACACCGTCAGCGGCATCGTCCTCGGCCTGCCCATGCTCATCTCCTTCGCCGCCTACCGGGCCACGCACATGCGCCACCACCGCGATCTGGGCACCCCGATGAACCGTGAGTTCTTCGACTACGGCGACCAGTACGGCGCGCGGGGGGACCGCTCGCGACTCGCCGTCGCTCTCGACCAGGTCGTTCGCTTCTCCATGGCCCACCACTACGTGTTCTTCGTCGCGAATCTCGGCCGCTCGCTCCTGGGCAGGGACATTCCCGGCGAGAACGCCGTGGTGTCCCGCAGGATCCGACGGGACCACTTCCTCGCGGCGGCCGGCGTCGCCGCCTTGGGCGCACTGACCTGGTGGACGGGTCAGGCCGTGATCCTCTGGGTGTGGCTGCTGCCGCTCCTGCTCGTCGCCGCTCCGGTGCACGCGGTGATCGAACTGCCCGAGCACTACCAGTGCGAGACCCTCAATCGGGATCCCTTCGCCAATACCCGGACCATACGTTCCAATCAGCTCGCCATGTGGTTCACGAACGGCAACAACTACCACGTCGAACACCATTTGATGCCGAATCTTCCGATCGAGCGGCTGCCCGCTCTCCACACCGAGGTCCGGGACCGCATCCGGTACTTCCACACCGGATATCTCGACTTCTTCGTGAAGCTGCTCCGCAAGTGATCTCAAAAGGGGTGAGGGTCGTGGACGTCACTTATCGAATAGCCCGGACCGAGGCCGAACGAGCCGATGTGATCCTGCTGCGTGACGCCGTTTACGTGCAGGACCAGGGCCGGCTCGCCGACACGGCCGACACGGCGGCCACCTTCGACCGCTTCGACGGGACGGCCGAATACATCGTCGGCTACCTCGACGGCGCGCCGGTGGGCACCGTCAAGGTCGTCCCGGACACACCCTCGGGGCTGCCCTGCGACGACACCGTCGACCTGGCCTCGCTGCGGCCGGGAAACCGGCTGGTGGAGTTCGGCCACCTGATGACCCTGCCGGAGCTCCGGCACCGGGAGATCGGCATGGCGCTCATGCGCCAGGCGCTGGTCCACGCCGTCCGCACGCACGAGGCGACGCACATCATCGGTGACTTCTTCGTCGACGACACGGGCGGCCTGCGCAGCTTCTACCGGGACATCGGCTTCGTGGCGCTCGGCGAGCCGTACACGGACGAACGCTTCCAGGGCGCGCCGCTCAGCCTGGTGGCGGCCCTGGACGTGGCCGCCGCCGCGCAGGCCGCGCGCGACGACGTACAGCGCGGCAACCGCGTGCTGCAGTACTTCTTCGGCGACTACGACAGCTACGCGCCCACCGATCCGAAGGGGGCCGTGTATGCGCACTCGACGCCAGCGGCTGGCTGAACTGAAGGCGGCGCACAACCACCCCACCTACGCCAAGATGGCGTTCGTCATGGGCTGCAAGGTCCAGGACCGGGGCGAGGGGAGCCGCGTCAGCGACGACGAGGGACGGTCGTTCCTCGCGATGTTCGACCAGTACGGCAACCAGTCCTTCGGCTACTCCCATCCGCGGATCGTCGCGGCCGTGCGGGAACAGCTCGACACCGGGGTGCTCAACAGCACCAAAATCATGTTCGAGGACGTGCAGATACGGCTCTCCGAGCGGCTCGCGCAGCTCACCGGGCAGCGGCTGCCGTACTCGTACCTGGCCAACGGCGGCGGGGAGACGATCGACAACGCGCTGAAACTGGCCCGGGCCGCGACCGGCCGCCCCGGTGTCATCAGCGCCCGCGGCTGCTTCCACGGCAAGACCTTCGCCACCCTCAGCGCCTCCAACCGCCCCGAACACCGCGCGCACCTGGCCCCGTTCATGGAGCACTTCCGGCAGGTGGACTTCGGTGACACGGCCGAGTTGGCCGCCGCGCTCGACGACTCGGTCGGCGCGGTCCTGCTCGAACCCGTGCAGGCGGAGGCCGGGGTGATCGTGCCGCCGCCCGGCTACCTGCAGGAGGTGCGCAGGCTGTGCACCGAGGCAGGGGCCCTCCTCGTCCTGGACGAGATGCAGACGGCCTTCGGACGGTGCGGGACCTTCTTCGCCTACGAGCAGTCCGGCATCGTCCCCGACCTGGTGTGCTTGGGCAAGGCGTTCGGTGGCGGTGTGCTGCCCGTCTCGGCGGTGCTGGGCACCGAGGAGGTGTGGAAGGTCCTGCGGGAACTGCCCTCGACGTTCGGATCGAGTCTGGGCGGCAACCCGCTGTCGTGCCGGGTCGGCCTGGAGAGCGTCGCCATCGCCTCGGACCCCCTCTTCCTCGACGGGGTGCGGGAGAGGGCGCTGACGATCGGACACCGGCTGGCCGCTGCCGCCGAGCGGCATCCCGGCGTGCTCGCCGCACACCGCGGGGTGGGCATGATGCACGGCCTGGAATTCCACGACCAGGCCCTGGCCGGTCTCGTCCTCGGGCGACTGCTGGAAGAGGGCATCACGTCCACGTACTCGCTGTACAACGCGAAGGTGCTGCGGGTCCAGCCCCCCATGGTCATCGGCCTTGACGAGCTCGACCACTGCCTGACGGTCCTCGACACCCTGCTCGCGGAGGCCGACGCGCATCTGCGCGCGGTCGACGAGGGACGTGCCGACGGCTCCGGCACCGAACTGTCCCCGCTCACCCGCACCGTGTCGCTGCCGCACCCGGCCCACGAGGTGCTGGAGCTCCTGCACGCCCGGCCCCGCATCCTGGATCCCTTCGCCGCCACCGGCGAGGGGTCGACGGGGCACGAGGCGGAGTTCGCCGGACGGCTCGGGGCGGACACCGTGGTCTGGGCCGACCGCGCGGAGACCACCGCCCAGGGGGTCCGGCTGAGCGCCGAGGCCGGCTGGCTGTGGCGCACCCTCTGCCGCGAGGCGAGGGTCACGCCCGCCGCCGACGGCGGCAGCGTCCTGCACCTGCGCGTCACCTGGGACACCGACAGCGGCTCGTACGAGGAACTGCTCGGCGGCCGCATCGGCTTCCTGGCCGGCCGGGCGCTGACCGAGTGCGTCGCGGCGCTGCGGTCCGCGCTCGGTCCCGTGCGGGAGACCGTGTGACCCGCGCGCGGCCCCGTGCGGGCCGCCCCGCCGACGCCCCGCACGACGAGAAGGCAACAGCGGCAACGAAAGGCGAACCCGAAGTGAGCATGACCCTGCACGGCCTCACCGACCGGTACGGAGGCCACGAAGACGCCCGCGTGGTGGAGATCGACGTCTCCGGCACCCGCCGGGAGATGACGCAGAGCGATCTGCACGCCCTGGCGGCCGAGCGCGCCGGGCAGTTGACCGCCGCGGGTGTACGCCGGGGCCACCTCATCGGGATCAAGGCGGGCAACAGCATCGACTGGCTGGCCTGGGACCTCGCGGCACTGGCCACCGGCGCCCTGCTCAAGGCGTTCCCGGACTCCACGGAGGTGACCGACCCCGCGGAGTTCACCGCCCGGCACCGCCTGGCCCTGCTCGTCGCGGACGACTCCGTACCGCTCACGGCACCCACCGTGATCCGGCCGGACGGCGTCCCCGGGGAGAACGTGGTGCCGCCGAGCGCCGAGGTGTACGACCACGCGGACGTGCACAGCCTGGTCTACTCCTCGGGCACGTCGGGCCGGCTCAAGGGACTTCGCATCACGGCGAGCGGCACCGAGTACGTCATCAACCGCTTCATCGACAGCTACCGGATGACCGCCGCCGACCGGCACCTGATCTTCCTGCCGCTCTCCAACTACCAGCAGCGGTTGTCGGTCTACTGCTGCCTGTGGCTCGGGGCGGACCTGGTCCTCGCCCCCTACCAGCGCGTCTTCCAGGCCCTGCGCAAGGAGCAGCCGACCTTCCTGATCGGCCCGCCCGTCTTCTACGACACCGCGCTGCAGCTCAGCGCGTCGAGCGGCGCGGGCACCGGCCTGGGCGACTTCCTCGGCGGGCGCATCCGCTTCCTGATCACGGGAATGGCGCCGATCCGGCGCGAAACCCTCGAAGGGTACTGGAAGCAGGGGGTGTGCCTCCTTGAGGCGTACGGGCTCACGGAGACCGGCATGGTCGCCTGGAACACCCAGGACGCCTACCGCCTCGGCTCCGTCGGCAAGCTGATCGACCCGGAAGCGGTGATCTTCCTGGACGACGGCGAGGTGGTCATCAAGCGTCCGGCGCCGCTGAGCCAGGGCTACTTCGAGACCGAGGACGGCGCGCCCGAGGACTGCTTCCGCCCCGACGGCTCCATCCTGACCGGTGACTACGGCCGGCTGGACGAGGACGGGTACCTCACCCTGATCGGCCGCAAGAAGGACGTCATCGTGCTCGGCAGCGGACGCAAGGTGCACCCCGCCGAGATCGAGAGCGCGTTCGCCGCCGTCGAGGGCCTCAGCGAGATCATCGTGGTGCCGACCTCGCAGTCGGCCAGGCTCGGCGCGATCATCACCCCGACCGACCCCGCGGACGCCGACCTGCGCGTACAGCTCCGCAAGCGGGTCGAGGAGGTCAACGGCTCGCTCCCGCCCCACCAGCGCGTGATGTCGATGATCTTCTCCGAGCGGCCGCTGCGGTCCGACCCCGCCTTCATGACCGGCAACCTCAAGCTGAGCAGGGCCCGTGCGGCCGAGCACTTCGCCGCCACGATCTCCGCCGCGCCGGCGGCGGACCCGGCAGCGGACGAGGGGGGCCGGTGAACGAGCCGGGCGGGCCCGTGGCGGCCGTCGGCGCCGGTCCGCGGGCCGGCGGCTCCGGCCGACTCCTCGTCGTCGACGCGCAGGTGCAGCTCGGCAGCGAACTGGCCATCCCGCGCGCCTTCTTGGAGTACCAGGCCGCCAACGTCCACCACCGGCTCACCTCGTACGGCCATCGGACGCGGCCCTCGCGCACCCTGGAGCACATACTCGCCCTCCACCAGGACGACGAGGCCGACAAGTTGGTCGCCGAGATGGACGAGGCGGACGTCGACCAGGCGTTCCTGGTCGTCCCGGACTTCTCCGAGGTGGCGCGGTGCCGTCTGTCCCGCCCCGAACTGGCGGCCTGGCACGACCGGGTCGCCCGCCGCCACCCGGGCCGCTTCCACGTCTTCTGGGGTGTGGACCCGCGAGCGGGGCAGGACGGCGTCGATCTCTTCGAACGGTGCGTCACGGAGTACGGCTTCGCCGGGCTGAAGCTGTATCCGCTGTGCGGCTACTCGCCCAGTGATCCGCGGCTGGATCCGTACTTCGAGATCTGCGCACACCACGGCCTGCCGGTCCTCACCCACACGGGTCCGGGCTGGGGGCCCCTGGACTTCTCGTACGGCAGTCCCCTCCTGGTGGACCGGGCGGCCCGCGACTTCCCCCAGGTCGACTTCATCCTGGGGCACGGCGGGGTCACCCACGTCGACGAGGCGACCTATCTGTGCGCCCACCGGCCCAACGTGCATCTGGACATCAGCCAGTTCCACTCGGTCCTGGCCGCGGACGGCTGGCAGGCGCACCTGAACCGGCTGTTCCGCACGGGCATCTGCCACAAGATCCTCTTCGGTACCTGCTGGCCCTCGTACCGCCTTTCCGAGTCGCTCAGCGGCCTGGTCGGCGCGTTCGCCCCGGGCTCCCCCGCCGTCGCCGGACTGCGGGAGGCCGAACGGCGGCTGCTGATGGGCGGCAACAGCCTGCGCCTGACCGGCCGCAGGAAGCCCGCGGGAAGCACGTCCGAAGAGCCGCACCGCACACCACCACGACCCGACGACGGCGCGACGACGCACAGGAGTGGCCAGACATGAAGCCAGACAGCGCGGAACTGGAGAAGTCGCTGATCACATGGGTGGAGGAGTGGAACGCCGGGGAGACGCAGACCGTCGTCGACGCGGACACCAACCTCAGCCACACCGGTCTGCTCGACTCCATGGCGGTGGTCGGTCTGATCGCCCACCTGGAGGAGCAGACCGACACGACCTTCGACTTCGCCACCTTCGACCACAGCGACGGCGTCACCATCCGGGGCATCGTCCGGCACTGCGTCGGATGACCACCGTCTACGACGGCCACTGCCATGTGGCGTCCACGCGCTTCATCCCCCGGGCGTTCGTCGAGGACGTCGCGGGCAACGTCCGCGGCAAGCTCGCCGCGAGGGGCCCGGCCCCCTCGGTCGCCCGCATCGCCCGCGGCTACGCCGACCAGCATCAGGACCACCTGGCCGACGGCCTCGTCGCCGAGATGGACGCCGCCGGGATCGACCGGGCGGTGCTGCTGGTACCGGACTTCAGCCTGCGCATGCCCGGAACCGTGCCGCCCGCCGAGGCGGCCCGGCTCCACCACGAGATCCGGCTGCGCCACCCGGATCGCTTCTGGGTCTACATCGGGGTCGATCCGCGGCGCGGCCCCGAGGGGGTGCGGGCCTTCGCGCGGATGGTGGACGAGTACGCCCTGGACGGGGTGAAGCTGTATCCGCCCTGCGGCTACTCGCCCTCCGACCCGGATCTCTACCCGTACTACGAGATCTGCGCGGCCCTGTCGCTGCCCGTGTTCGTCCACACCGGGCCCACGGCGGCGAGCCTGGACTACGAGCCCGCCGACCCCATCAGAATCGACGCGGCGGCCCGCGACTTCCCCCGGGTCGACTTCGTGCTGGGGCACGCGGGGCTGACCCATGTGGACACCGGCGGCTACCTCGCGGCGTACCGGCCCAACGTGTACCTGGACATCGGCGGGTTCGCCAGTTCCCCGAACCTCCCGGACTGGCCGGAGCATCTCAACCGGCTCTTCCGGGCGGGCATCAACCACAAGATCATCTTCGGTACGGACTGGCCGCTCGGCCGCATGGGCGGCGGGCTCAAACGCCTGACCGACGAGATCCTGCACGGGCCGACCGTCTTCTCCGGGGTCTCCCGCACCGACCGACGACTCCTCCTGTCCGAGAACCTGCTGCGCGTCCTCGCGCCCGGCAGCCGCCCCGCCGGGCACCCGGTGGCCGCACCGCGCAACGGGGCCGCCGGCGCCACCGGCTGACGACCCGACGGCCCCGCCCGCCGCGCGCTCCGGACCGCACCGGCCGCCGTACCCGGTCCACAGCCCCGGACCCAAGACCCGGAACAGCCCTGCGGCGGGATCCGCCGGCCGAACAAGTGAGGTACTGAGCAATGGCATTCACCGGATCGGAAAGCGCACCGGCGTGCCACCGGCCCGCGGCCGGCGGCACGGCCCTGACAGATCTCTTCGAGGCCCAGGCGCTGCGCCATCCCCGGCGCACGGCCGTCAACCACGGCGGCGACCGTCTCGACTACGCCGCGCTCGACGCGCGCGCCAACCGGCTGGCGCGCGTCCTGATCCGGCGCGGCGCGGGACCCGAACAGCTCGTCGCCCTGGCCCTGCCGCGCTCGATCGACCTCGTCGTGGCCGTTCTCGCGGTCCTCAAGTCCGGCGCCGCCTACCTCCCGCTGGACCTGCACCACCCCGCGGAACGGCTGGCGGGCGTCCTGGCGGACGCCCGCCCGCTGCTCCTGCTCAGCCAGGACCCCCTCGACCTGCGCGCCGAGGCGCCCCGACTGGTTCTGTCCGCCCCGGAAACCACCGCGGAGCTGGCGGAACAGGACCCGAGGCCCCCGACGGACGCCGACCGCACCGCGCCCCTGGGCCCGGACACCGCCGCGTACGTCATCTACACCTCGGGGTCCACCGGCCGGCCCAAGGGTGTCGTGGTCACCCACCGGAACGTGGTCCGCCTCTTCACCCACAGCGCGCCCCACTTCCACTTCACCGAACAGGACGTGTGGAGCCTCTTCCACTCCTACGCCTTCGACGTGTCGGTGTGGGAGATGTGGGGCGCCCTCCTGCACGGCGGACGGCTGGTCGTCGTCCCGTACGACGTCAGCCGCACGCCCGAGCGCTTCCTCACCCTGCTCGCCGAGGAACGCGTCACGATCCTCAGCCAGACCCCGTCGGCCTTCTACCCCCTGATCCAGGCCGACCGGGACCGGCCCGCGCAAGGCGACCGGCTCGCCCTGCGCGCGGTCGTCTTCGCCGGCGAGCCGCTCGACTTCGCGAAGCTGGGCCCCTGGTACGAGCGCCACGCCGACGACGCGCCGGTCCTGGTCAACATGTACGGGATCACCGAGACGACCGTCCACGTCACCTACACGGCGCTCACCCGGGAGGACACCCTCGGCCGGCCCGCCGGCCGGATCGGCGCCCCGCTCGCGGACCTGTCGGCCCACGTCCTGGACGAGGCCCTGCGCCCCGTGCCGGCCGGTGTCACCGGCGAGCTGTACATCTCCGGGCCGGGTCTCGCCCGCTGCTACCTGAACCGGCCGGGGCTCACCGCGGGACGCTTCGTCGCCGACCCGTTCGGGCCGCCGGGCAGCCGCATGTACCGCAGCGGCGACCTGGCGCGCCGGAACGCCGAGGGCGCGCTGGAGTTCCTCGGCCGCGCGGACCAGCAGGTCAAGATCCGCGGCTTCCGCATCGAGCCGGGCGAGATCGAGTCGGTCCTCACCACCCACCCCGCCGTGAGCCAGGCGGCCGTCGTCGTCCGCGAGGACCGCCCCGGCGACCCACGCCTGACCGCCTACGCCGTCACCGCCCCCGGGGCCGGCGAGGCGGCCGACGACACCGCCGCCGAGCAGGTCGGCGACTGGGCGAAGGTGTTCGACTCCCAGTACGCGCGCACGCCCCGCGCCGACACCCCCGCCCCCGCCTTCGGCGAGGACTTCTCCGGCTGGCACGACAGCTACCTCGACGGCGCGCCCCTGCCCGTCCCGCACATGCGGGAATGGCGCGAGGAGACCGTACGCCGCATCCGCGCCCTGCGCCCCGGGCGCGTCCTGGAGATAGGCGTCGGCACCGGCCTGCTCCTGTCGCGACTGGCTCCCGACTGCCAGGAGTACTGGGGCACGGACGTCTCCCGGCAGGCCGTGGACCTGCTGCGCCGCGAGGTGGCGGCCCGGCCCGCGCTGGCCCCGCGGGTCCGGCTGAGCTGCCGGGCGGCCGACACCATCGGCGAGCTGCCCGCCGGCCACTTCGACGTCGTCGTCCTCAACTCCGTCCTGCAGTACTTCCCGGACCCCGGCTACCTCCACGACGTACTGACGCGGGCCCTTGCGCTGCTCGCGCCGGGCGGGGCCCTGTTCGTCGGCGACGTCCGCGACGCGCGCTCCCTGCGCTGCTTCACCACCGCCGTGGAACTGCGCCGCTCGGCCGCGGGCGGTGATGCAGCCGGGCTGCGCCGGGCCGTGGAACGGGCCCTGGCGCTGGAGGAGGAACTGCTCCTGGCGCCCGACTACTTCCACGCCTTCGCCCGGCGCCAGCCGTCGGTCGGCACGGTCGACATCCAGGTGCGCCGCGGCCTCCACCACAACGAGATGACCCGCTTCCGCTACGACGCCGTGCTGCACAAGACGACGGCACCGCACGCACCCGACCCGCACGAGGCGCCCCACCGGTTGCTCTGGACCGGCGATGAGGACACCCTCGCCGCCCTCACCGCGTACCTGGGCGAGCACCGTCCCGCGCAGCTGCGGATGTCCGCGATCCCCAACCGGCGGACGACCCGGGAGGCCGCCGCCGTCCGGGCCCTGGACGAGGGAGCGACCCCGGCCGAGGCGCTGGACCTCCTGTCGGCCGCACCGCACGGAATCGAGCCCGACGAGCTGTACGCACTCGGTGCGCGGCTCGGCTACCGGGTGGCGGTCGCGCCGTCGCCGACGGACGTGGACGCCGTCGACGTCCTCTTCTCCCGCGCCGACACCACGCTGCAGGCGTACGAGCCCGCCGCGGAGCCGGGCCCTCCGGCCGCCTACGCCACCCGCCCGGCGGCGGCCCGCCACGGCACACGGCTGACCGCCGCGCTGCGCGCGTACCTGCGCGACAAGCTGCCCGACTACATGGTGCCGGCGGCGATCGTGCTCCTGGAGCGGCTGCCCCTGACGGTCAACGGCAAGCTCGACCGGGCGGCGCTGCCCGCCCCCGCCGTCGAGGCCGGCTCCGGCCGTCCCGCGCGCACGGAGCTGGAACGCGAGCTGTGCGACCTGTTCGGCGAGATCCTCGGCGTCGCGGACATCGGCATCGACGACGACTTCTTCGCGCTCGGCGGCCACTCCCTGCTGGCCACCCGCCTCGCGGCCCGGGTACGGGCCGCGCGGGGCACCGAACTGCCCGTCCGCGCCCTCTTCGACAGCCCCACCGTCGCCCAGCTGGCCGACCGGATCCAGGACCGCGGGTTCGACACCGACACCCGTCCCGCGCTGCGGCCGGCCGACCGGCCCGACACGCTGCCGCTGTCCTTCGCCCAGCGCCGCCTGTGGTTCCTGCACCACCTGGAAGGACCCAGCCGCGCCTACCACGTGCCCTGGCTGGTCCGGCTGACCGGCGAACTGGACACCGGCGCGCTCCACGCGGCCCTCCAGGACCTGCTCGCCCGCCACGAAGTCCTGCGCACGGTCTTCCCCGACCAGGACGGGGAGCCCTGCCAGCGGATCCTCGACCCGGCGGACATCCGCGCGGCCCTGCCCGTGCGGCGCGTCACCGACGACGCGCTGACCGCCGCCCTCGACGAGGCGATCGAGCGGCCCTTCGACCTCGCGGGTGACATTCCGCTGCGCGCCCACCTCTTCACCCTCGGCCGGGGCCGGCACGCGCTGCTGCTCGTGATCCATCACATCGCCTGCGACGGCTGGTCCTTCGCGCCGTTGGCCGAGGATCTGATGGCGGCCTACGAGGCGCGCGCCGCCGGCGTGCGGACCGAGGACGCCCATGCGGCCGGCAGCCGGTCCGAGGGTCGTTCCGGGCCGCCCGTGCAGTACGCCGACTACACGCTGTGGCAGCGCGACCTGCTCGGCGACCCCGGTGACCCGGCCGGCCGGCTGGCCCGCCAACTCGCCTACTGGCGGCGGGAGCTGAGCACGCTGCCCGCGGAGCTGGACCTCCCCACGGACCGCCCGCGCCCCGCGGACCCCACGTACCGGGGCGCGACGGTGCCCCTCGCCTGGGACGCGGAACTGCACCGTGCGCTGGCCGAGCAGGCCCACCGCAGCGGCACCAGCCTCTTCATGGCGCTGCAGGCCGCCCTGGCCGCCCTGCTGACCCGGCTGGGCGCGGGACACGACATCCCCATCGGCTCACCCGTCGCCGGGCGCACCGACCAGGCCCTGGACCGGTCCGTCGGATTCTTCGTCAACACCCTCGTGCTGCGCACGGACACCTCCGGCTCCCCGAGCTTCCGCGAGCTGCTCCACCGCACCCGCGACACCGCGCTGGGCGCCTACGCGCACCAGGACGTGCCCTTCGAGTACCTCGTCGAGGACCTCAACCCGGCCCGTGCCATCGGCCGCCATCCGCTCTTCCAGGTCTCCCTGGCGCTGCAGAACGCCCCCGAACCCCGCTGGACCACCCCCGGGCTGGAGATCGACAGCGAACTCCTGCACCCGGGGGCGGCCCGCTTCGACCTGCTGCTCAACGTCACCGAGCGGCGGACGGCGGACGGCGCGCCGGACGGGCTGAGCGGCTTCCTCGAATACAGCACCGACCTGTTCGACCGGGAGACCGCCCTCGGCCTGGTCACCCGGCTGACCCTCCTGCTGACCCGGGCGGTGAGCGCCCCGGACACGCCCGTCGAGGCCCTGGACGTGCTGACCCCCGAGGAGCACCGCAGGCTGCTGGCGGAACACGCCCGGACCGACCGTCCCAGGCCCGCTACCACCCTGCCCGCCCTCTTCCGGGACCAGGTGGCCCGCACCCCGGAGGCGACGGCCGTGATCTGCGGCGGCGACCGTCTCACCTACGCCCGGCTCGACGCCCGTGCGGACCGGCTCGCCAGGCGGCTGAGCGCGGCCGGAGCGGGGCCCGACCGGCTGGTGGCCCTGGCCCTGCCCCGGTCGGCGGACATGGTGGTGGCCGTACTGGCCGTCCTGAAGACCGGCGCCGGCTACCTTCCCCTGGACCCGCGCCACCCGGCCGGGCGCATCGCCCTGGTCATGGCCGACGCGGCCCCCGTCTGCGCGGTCGCCACCGACGAGACCTCGGCACTGCTTCCCGACGGCGTTCCGGTGCTGCGTGCCGACGACGCCCTCACCGACGGCCCTCTCCCCCACGACGGCCCGCTGCGAGCGCCGCTCCCCGGCAACACCGCGTACGTGCTCTACACGTCCGGGACGACCGGCCGCCCCAAGGGCGTGGCGGTCCCGCACTCCGCCGCCGTGAACCTCGCGCTCTGGGCCCGGCGCACCTTCGGGCGCCAGGGGCTCTCCCACGTCCTGGCCGCCACCTCGCTGACCTTCGACGTCTCCGTCTTCGAGATCCTGTGCCCCCTGCTGTGCGGCGGCACCGTCGAGGTCGTCCGCGACGTGCTCGCGGTGGCGGAGCGCCCGGCGGGACGCTGGACGGGCAGTCTGCTCAGCGGTGTGCCCTCGGCCGTGTCCCATCTCCTCGGCCAGCACGACGTGGACCTCCGGGCGGAGACGGTCGTCCTGGGCGGCGAGGCGCTGCCCGCCCATGTCGTGGCGGAGGTGCGGGCCGCCGTTCCCGGGGCCCGGATCGCCAATGTCTACGGGCCGACGGAGACGACCGTCTACGCCACGGCCTGGCTGGGCGAGGACTGCGGCCACCGTGCTCCGCCCATCGGCCGCCCCCTCGACAACACCCGTCTCCATGTGCTGAACGGGCACCTCAAGCCCGTACCGCCCGGGGTGGTGGGTGAGCTGTACATCGCGGGCGCCGGGCTGGCGCGTGGCTACCTCGGCCGCCCCGTGCTGACCGCGGAGCGCTTCGTCGCCGATCCCTTCGGCGGCCCGGGCGAGCGGATGTACCGCACCGGTGATCTGGTACGTCGGCACCGGGACGGCTGCCTGGAGTTCATCGGGCGGACGGACGACCAGGTCAAGATCCGTGGCTTCCGCGTCGAACCGGACGAGGTGTCGGCGGCGCTGACCGGCCACCCCGGTGTCGGCCAAGCGGCCGTGGTCGTACGGGAGGACCGGCCGGGCGACAAGACGCTGGTCGCGTACTACGTGCCCGGCCGCGGCACGCGGGACGCGCCCTCGTCGGCGGAACTGCGCGCGCACCTGGAGCGGACCCTGCCCGCGTACATGCTCCCCGCCGCGTTCGTGGAGCTGGACCGGCTCCCCCTGAACGCGAACGGCAAACTCGACCGCCGTGCCCTGCCCGCGCCGGACACCGCGGGAACCGGGGCGGGGCGGGCCCCGCGCACGCCGGACGAGAAGGCCTTGTGCGACCTGTTCGAGCAGGTGCTCGGGGTGCCCCGGGTCAGCATCGACGACAGCTTCTTCGACCTCGGCGGACACTCCCTGCTCGCCACCCGGCTGATCGCGCGCATCCGGGCGGACCTCGACGCGGGCATCCGCGTCCGGACGCTCTTCGAAGCGCCCACCGTGGCCGTGCTCGCCACGCGCCTGCGCACAGAGACATAGACGCACATACACACATACACACATACACACCGAGAGCACACCCGATCCGCCCGGTCCCCGGGCTTCCGTCACGACGTGGAGGCACCCGCAACATGAAGCACGCCAACTTGGGACGCTCGGGGCTGGTCGTCGGGCGCCTGGGCCTCGGCACCATGAACTTCGGTACCCACACCCCGGAGCCCGAGGCGCACGCCATCATGAACCTGGCGCTCGACAAGGGCGTGAACCTCTTCGACACCGCCAACACCTACGGCGCGCGGCTGGGCGAGGGGATCACGGAGCAGATCATCGGCAACTGGCTCGCCGAGGACCCCGCCCGCCGCGACCGGATCGTGCTGGCCACCAAGGTCTACGGGATGATGGGCCGCAGGCCCAACTCCGGCCGGCTGTCCGCCTTCCACGTCAGGAAGGCGTGCGAGGACTCGCTGCGCCGGCTCCGGACCGACCACATCGACCTGTTCCAGGTGCACCACGTCGACCGGACCACACCGTGGGAGGAGACCTGGCAGGCACTGGACCTGCTGAGGACCCAGGGCAAGGTCACCTACATCGGTACCTCCAACTTCGCCGGCTGGCACCTGACCAGGGCCCAGGAGCACGCCCGGCAGCACCACACGCCTGGCCCGGTCAGCGAGCAGTCCGTCTACAACCTCCTGGAACGCACCGTCGAGCTCGAAGTGCTGCCCGCCTGCCGCGAGTACGGCATCGGCCTGCTCCCCTACAGCCCGCTGCAGGGCGGTCTGCTGGGCGGGGCGGTCCGCCGCGGCGCCGGCGGTGGTCGCGCGGCGGAGCCCGCGTCGGGCAAGCGGCTCAAGCGGCACCACGAGCGGATCGCGGCGTACGAGAAGTGGTGCGCCGACCAGGGGCTGCCGCCCGCCCAAGTGGCCCTGGCCTGGCTGTTGCACCAGCCGGGCGTCACCGCGCCGATCCTTGGCCCGCGCGTGGCCGAGCAGCTCGACCAGGGACTCGCGGCGCTGAAGATCTCCCTGGAGAAGAGCCAGCTCAAGGACCTCGACGGGCTTTTCCCCGGGCCCGGCGGACCTGCCCCTGAGGCGTACGCCTGGTGAGTGTGCCCGTGGCGGGGCGTGGGCCCGACGCGGGGCGCCGCCCCGCGCTGTCAGCGGTGCTCGGCGGGGCTGCTGTCCACCGTCCGGCCGGATTCGGTCGGACGGCCCTCCTGCGCGGGCGGCAGCATCCGCTCGGCGAGCAGGAGCGCGAACGAGGCGACGGTCAGCAGCCCGCCCACCAGGAACGTGGCCCGCACGCCCCAGGCGGGCAGGACGAGGCCGCCCAGCAGTGCCCCGCCCGCGATCCCGAGGTTGTAGGCACCGGAGTTGGCCGCCAGGGCGATCTCGGTACGGCCGGGCGCGAAGCGCAGCATCTGGTTCTGCGTGGCCATGAACACCGGGCCCAGTGAGCCGCCCAGCAGCACCAGGGACGCGACGGCTCCGGCCTGGGCGCCGCCGAACGCGTACAGGCCCAGCATGCCGGTCGCCTGGGTGACCACCGGCAGGGCCAGCGTGCCGCGCGGGTACCGGTCCAGGAGCGGCCCCGCGACCGTCACACCGACCACGCCCGAGATACCGGAGACCATGAGCAGGGCGCTGACGGAGGTGTCGGAGAAGTCGCTCACGTCACCCAGGAACTTCACGAGGTACGTGTAGCCGGCGAACGCGCCCGTGACGGACAGGGCGGTGGTCGCCAGCACGAGCTTGAACCGCCGCTTGTCGGGGGCCGAACCGTAGGCGGCGTGGCCCTCCTCCGGACGGGACGTCGGGAGGAGAAGGGCAATCGTGACGAGCGAGACGAGCCCCAGCCCGGCCAGCACGACCAGCGGGACCTGCCAGGCGCTCTGCTGGCCCAGCCAGGTGCCGAGCGGGACGCCCAGCACCAGGGCCAGCGAACCGGCCACCGACAGCACCCCGATCACCCGCCCCCGCACCGCCGGGGCGAACAGGCCGACCGCCACCGGCCCCATCACCGCCCAGAACAGCGCCTGGGCGAGCGCGGTCACCAGCCGGGCGGCCATCAGCAGCCAGTAGCTGGAGCCCAGGGCCGAGACCAGGCTGGACAGGACGAGCGCGGCCAGCAGCACGGTGAGCACATGGCGGCGCGGCATGGAGCGGGTGACGTGCGCGAGGGGCAGGGAGACCAGGGCGACGGTCAGTCCATAGGCGGTGACCAGGTAGCCCACGGCCGAGAGGGACACCCGCACGTCGTCCGAGATGAGCTTGAGCAGCCCGATCGGCAGGTTCTCCGTGGTGTTGAAGGTGAACGCGGCCAGCATCAGGGCCACGAGCACCGCCAGCCTGTGCCGACGCGCCGCCGGTGCCGTTGCCATGCAGCCTCTTCCCGCTCGCCCGCTTGTCGATCACACTCCGCCTGAACATACGCACAACTCCCGTGCGCGGTGAACTGCTTGAGGCCACTTTGGCCGAGAAGCCCTGCTGCGGGGGTGAAGCACTCGTTGAGCACGGCGGCGACGCCGGGGGGGTTCTGGGCCTCGCCGACCAGGGCACGGCGTTCCCCCGATTCGGGCATGCTGTCGATACGGCACGTGCCGCGCCGTATCGACATGCGGGGGGTACGGCCGACGGCGCCGAGGCGGTCCCCGACCACGGCATCGTCGGCGGCAACCCACCCGTACGCCGACAGTCCCGACCACCCCCTCTCCGGGAAGAGCCACCAGCATGCCCACTGCGACCGACCGAACTCCCTTCACCGACTGGCTCCACCGCCATGCCATCCCGCTCAGCCACCTCGACCCGGCCGCACCCCTGGACGACCTGGAACCGCTGCGGGCAGTCCTCGACGGTGTCCGCGTGGTCGCCCTGGGCGAGCACTCCCACTTCATCGACGAGTTCGCCGCGCTGCGCGGGCGCATCCTGCGCTTCCTCGTCGAACGCTGCGGCTTCACCGTCCTGGCCTTCGAGTACGGATTCAGCGAAGCCATCCCCCTCGACGCCTGGGTCCAAGGCCACGGAGCCGACGACGCCCTCTCCGCGCTGCTGGCATCGTCGGTCCCCATCGGGCTCCCGGAGCCCCTGCGCTTCCTCCGCCGGCACAACCGCTCCGCCGCGACACCGGTCCGCTTCGCGGGGATCGACGTCCCGGCCGCCGGCGGGTCGTTGCTCCCCGCCCTGGACCCCGTGGCCGACTACCTCCGCCGGATCGACCCGGAGAGCCTGCCCGCGGTGCGGGGCGCGATCACGATCGCCGCCTCCTTCGCCGGTGACTCCGCAGCCGCGGCAGCACCCGCGTGGGCGCGCCTGACCACCGCCGAGCAGGACACCCTCACCGCACTCCTGGCACGGCTGCACGTCCGGTTCCGTGCCCTGAGACCGCTGTACCTCTCCCGTGGAGACCAGCACGGCTACGACACCGCCCTGCGATGCCTGGAAGCCGCCTGCCACGGCGACTACACATTCCGTGCCATGGCCGCCCTCTTCGCCGGAGAGGGTCTCACCGCCGACACCTCCGCCCGTGACTCTTACATGGCCGAATCACTCCTGTGGCACCTGGACCGGCTCCCCCGCGCGGCCCGCGTCGTCCTGGTTGCCCACAACGCCCACATCCAGAAGACCCCGATCGTCTTCGACGGCCACCTCACGGGTTTCCCCATGGGGCAGCACCTGCACGACGCCCTCGGGGACAGCTACTTCGCCCTCGGCCTGACCAGCGTCACGGGGCGAACGGCCGAGATGCGCCGCGACGAAGAGGCTTCCTTCGGGTTCAGCATCCACGACACCCCGCTGGAGCCGGCCGTGCCCGGAAGCATCGAAGCGGCCTTCGCCGACACCGGCCTCGGACTCTCCGTCGCCGATCTCCGTCCCGCCCGGGCAGCGGAACTGACCGGCCCCGACCACATCCGGATGCAGAGCATCTACCAGCGCACCCCGGTCATCGACGCGTTCGATGGCATCCTCAGCGCCCCCACCTCGTCCCCCACCACCCTGGAGAAGCCATGAGCCCGGCGCCGCCGAAATGTCCTCGGCGGCGATTCTCATCAACCAGCTCCGCGGGAAGATCGGCGTGATGTTCGGCTCTCCGGAGACGACGACCGGTGGCCGGGTGCTGAAGTTCTACGCCTCGGTGCGCATGGACATCCGCCGTATCGAGACCCTGAAGGACGGCACGGACGCGGTCAGGACGCCGATCGCCGCGGGCACGTCCGTGCTCGCGGCGATCGGCGTCCTGACGCGCCGGGCGGCCGGTCTCAGACGTCGCGGCTCACCCGGCTCAGACCGTCTTGCTGAGGCGGTCGGCCAGCAGGGCCGCGAAGCGGGCCGGGTCGGCCAGGTCGCCGCCCTCGGCGAGCAGCGCGGTGCCGTACAGCAGCTCGGCCGTCCCCTTCAGCTCCGGGTCGTCGGGCCGCTTGTCATGTGCTGCCTTGACCGCGCTGACCAGCGGGTGCTTCGGGTTCAGCTCAAGGATGCGCTTGACGGACGGAAGGTCCTGCCCCATCGCCTTGTACATCTTCTCCAGGGCCGGCGTGAGGCCGTCGGTGTCGCTGACCAGGCACGCCGGTGAGCTGGTGAGCCGGGTCGTCAGGCGCACCTGCTTGACGTCGTCGAGCGTCTCGTTGAGCCAGGCCAGCACGGCCTCGTACTGCCCCGCCTCCTCCGGCGACGGCTCCTCCTCGGAGGGCAGGTCCACCTCGCCGCGGGTGATGGACTGGAACTCCTTGCCCTCGTGGTCGTGGACGGCCTCGACCCAGATCTCGTCCACCCGGTCGGTGAGCAGCAGGACCTCGTACCCCTTGGCCCGGAACGCCTCCATGTGCGGGGAGTTCTCGACCTGGGCGCGGCTCTCGCCGGTCATGAAGTAGATCTTGTCCTGGCCCTCGGGCATCCGGGCGAGGTAGTCGGCCAGGGTGGTGGGCTCCTCGCCGGCGGTGGAGGCGAAGGAGGCGATGTCGAGGATCGCCTTGTGGTCCTCCGCCCGGTCCAGGAGTCCCTCCTTGACGGCGGGCCCGAACTCGCGCCAGAAGGTGCGGTACTTGTCGGCGTCCTTGGCCATCAGGTCCTTGATGGACGCCAGGATCTTCTTGGCCAGGCGGCGGCGGATGAGCTGGATGTGCCGGTCCTGCTGGAGGATCTCGCGGGAGATGTTCAGCGACAGGTCGGCGGCGTCCACGACGCCCTTGACGAAGCGCAGGTAATCGGGCAGGAGTTCGCGGCTGTCGTCCAGGATGAACACGCGCTTGACGTACAGCTGGAGGCCGTGGCGGGCGTCCCGCTGGTAGAGGTCGTGCGGGGCCCGCGACGGCAGGAACAGCAGGGCCTCGTACTCGAAGGTGCCCTCGGCCCGCATCTGGATGATGTCGAGCGGGTCCGTCCAGTCATGGCTGATGTGCCGGTAGAACTCCCGGTACTCGTCCTCGCTCACCTCGGAGCGCGGGCGGGCCCAGAGCGCCTTCATCGAATTGAGGGTGCTCTCCCCCATCCGGACGGGGAAGGAGATGAAGTCCGAGTACCGCTTGACGATCTCCCGGATCTTCGCCTCGTCGGTGTAGTCGTAGAGCGCGTCCTCCTCGTCGGCGGGGCGCAGGTGCACGCGGACCGAGGTGCCCTCGGGGGCGTCCTCGACGGTCTCGATCGTGTACGTGCCGTCGCCGTCCGACGCCCAGCGCACGCCCGTCTGTTCACCGGCCTTGCGGGTGAGCAGGGTGACCTTGTCGGCGACCATGAACACGGAGTAGAAACCGACGCCGAACTGGCCGATCAGCTCGGCCGACTGCTTGTTCTCCTTGTTCTCCCGGAGCCGGCGGAGCGTCTCCGCCGTGCCGGATCTGGCGATGGTGCCGATCAGTCCCACGACCTCGTCGCGCGTCATGCCGATGCCGTTGTCCCGCACGGTCAGCGTGCGGGCCTCCTTGTCGGCCTCGATCTCGATGTGCGGGTCGTCCGCCTTGAGGCTGTCGTCCTTCAGGCCGGCCAGGCGCCGCTTGTCCAGGGCGTCAGAGGCGTTGGAGATGAGTTCGCGCAGGAAGATGTCCTTGTTCGAGTAGATCGAGTGGACCATCAGTTCCAACAACTGCCGCGCCTCGGCCTGAAACTCCAGCGTCTCGGTACTCATGACTTCCCTTCTGGTCGGTTGGTGGCTCTGCCGAACATGATCGGAATACATGATCGGAATGGACAGCGATCAGTATGCGACCGGGACGCGCACAGCCGCCAGCACGGGCAGGTGGTCCGTGGCCGCGCGCAGGTCCTGTTCGCGAACCCCGGTAAGGCCCATCGGCACTCCGCACCCCAGCACCCGCACCCCCGGTGTGGCGAAGACGGCGTCGATGCGCTGCAACGGGTCGCCCAGCCGGGTGGTGTGCTCGCGCCCCCACGGCTGCGTCGCCCAGCCGTCCTGGAGGGCGTGGCTGAGCAGACCGAAGGTGCGGCCGTCGGGCCGGTCGTTGAAGTCGCCGCCGACGACGGCGTGGGGCTCCTTGAGGGCGGACAGCCGCTCCAGGAGCATCTGCCCCTGCGCGTAGCGCTCGTCGTCGTCGATGCTCAGGTGGCAGCTCAGGACGCCGAGGCGGGCCCGGCCGAACCGCAGCACGGCGGTCGAGAAGCCACGCTGGTGCAGACCCGGGGTGCGGGGCAGCAGCACGTCTTCGGCGCGCTCCACGTGGGCACGGAGCGAGGAGAGAATCATCGGCCCGGAGGCGGTGGCACCGCCCGCCACGTACACGAGCCCGCTATTTCGCGCGAGACGGGTGGCGGCCTTGCGCCAGCGGAAGAACCGTGGTGCCTCTTGGACGCAGACGACGTCGGGCCGGCAGGCCCGGATCACCCGGGCGAGGGCGGTGACGTCGTCACGCATGGAGCGGACGTTGTAGCTGAGCACGCGCACGACCGCGCTTCCGTCTCGCTCCGTCGTCGCATCAGGCAGATCCCGCACGCTGTTCCTCTCCTGGGCACTCTCCTCACCGTCTCATTCTCGCCCCGTCCTGTACGCCCGCCCGCCCCGGCCTCCGGGATTGCCGGCGGTTCAAGCGGTGCTCTCGTGCCGCTGGTGGTGCTGTTCGTTGATGCGGCGGGCCTCCTCCAGCTGGTCCTCCAGGACGATGATGCGGCAGGCCGCTTCTATGGGGGTGCCCTGATCGACGAACTCCCGGGCCCGGGCGGCGATGCGCAGCTGGTAGCGGGAGAAGCGGCGGTGGCCGCCTTTGGAGCGCAGGGGGGTGATCAGGCGGTGCTCGCCGAGGGCGCGGAGGAAGGCGGGCTTGACGCCGAGCATGTCGGCGGCCCGGCCCATGGTGTACGCCGGATAGTCGTCGTCATCGAGATGGTCGACGGGACGGAGACTGGCTGGGTCCATAGAACCTTCTTCTTTCGGGACAACTTTCGGGAGACGTTTCGAAGGACGTTCGGGAGACGTTTCAGGGACGCGCCGAGGGGCCCGGGCGCCGTACTGGCACCCGGGCCCCGAGTTTCCTCATCATCCACCGGCTTGCCTCAGCCGGCCTTCGTTTTCCGCTGCCCTGCGCCTGGGGGGTAGGCGAGGCACCGGACCTTCCTTGACCTGCTCGCCCGGCAGTTCGTCCCTGCCGGGCCCTCTTCGACTTCCTGGCTACGAAGAAGACACTAACCTGCGCGCAGCACGATGTCTACTCCCGTGAGAGCAGATTTCCTCTCGTACGAGGGTCTGGATCGTCGACTCTCCGTCCCTGCGCGGGAAGCCGGTTCCCCAGGCAGCGTGCGGTGACCGCCGTCCAGGCCGTCAGGGCGAGCCAGGCCAGGGGGTGAGGTGAGAGAGGGAAGGCCTTGCCGCCTTCGACGGCGGTGATCTCGGTGGTCGCCGTGGCGTACATGCCCAGGGGGAAGACGATGGTCCACAGCGCGGGCTCGTAGGTGAGCGGGATACGGTGGCGCAGGTGACGCCAGATGCCCGCGGCCAGGAGCAGGGGGATCAGGAGGGTGGCCCAGGCCCACAGGGCGAGGACCGCGACGGCCAGGAAGGCACGGGCGGCGCCGGGCAGCAGGTCGCCATGGGCGAGGAGTCGGGCGCCGGCCAGGGTGCTGATGGCGGCGGCGCCCATGGTGACCCAGTAGGCGGGGGTCAACTCCGCGGCCGGGGGCGGTTGGTGGCGCAGGCGCCGGACGACCAGCGCGAGGGTGGCCGCGTACAGGAGTGAGCCGGCGCTCCAGAGCACGAGCGCGAGGGTGAGGACAGCGTGATCGGGGTGCGGGCCGGTCAGGGCGAGGCCCAGCGCTTGCAGCCCTACGGTGGCCAGGAACCAGCTGCCGTCGGCCCGCCGCACCACCGCGCGCGGGCCGGGCGTCTCCTGACCGCCCCCGGTCCCGCTCCCGGCGATGGCGCGCTCCTCGGCTCCGGGGGCGGCCCGGACGAAGCTCCGCCCGACGGCCCGGGCCAGCAGCAGCCACACGAGTGCCGCGAGGAACAGGAGAACGTGGGCCGCGTACCGGAGCGGGCCGGCGCCGAGCCGCGTGGCGAGGACGCCACTGGCCGCGACCAGGGTGAAGTGCCCGAACAGCCGCGCGGGATCCCGGAGTTCGGCCCGCAGAGTCGCGCGGTGGCATCGGGCCTTGAGCGCGGTGCCGGTCAGGAGCACCAGGTACGACGCCACGGCGATGGCGAACAGCACGCGGGACACGTTGGGGGCTCCCGCCTGCGCCACGGCTCGGGAGACGATGCCGGTGGCCATCACCGGGGCGAAGCACGCGGGCGGCAGGCGCCGGCACCGGTCGAGCAGTTCTTCCCGCATCAGCGGCGGACGAGGGGCTTTCGCCCGGTCTGGCGCCGTGGGGGCCGGAGGTCGTGGCCGTGGGCGGCCGACACGTGACGGGCTCCGCGCGAGCGGTAGACGACGTAGGGGCGCACCAGGTAACCCAACGGCACGGTGAAGGCGTGGACCAGGCGGCTGAAGGGCCACAGGGCGAACAGGGCCATGCCGAGGAGCGCGTGGACCTGGTAGGTGAGGGGGGCGTGTGCCATGGCGGGCACGTCCGGGTCGAGGGTGAACAGGGAGCGGAACCACACCGAGACGCCGAGGCGGTAGTCGTAGGGGTGGGGCCGCAGCGTGGTGGCGGTGGCCGTCAGGCCGGCCAGGACGACACAGATGAGGATCGGGTAGACGGCCCGGTCGCTGCGGCTGGTCGCGGCCCGGACGGCGGGTACCCGCAGCCGCCGGAAGAGGAGGATCGCGAGGCCGGCGAGGGTGGCGAGGCCGGCGGTGCCGCCGACGAGGAGGGCGTTGGCGTGGTAGAGCCACTCGTGGACGCGCACCCGCTCGGTGAGCGATTCGGGGACGAGCAGACCGATGGCGTGCCCGGCGGCGACGAAGAGGATTCCGTAGTGGAACAGCGGCCCGCCGACGCGCAGCAGCCGGCTCTCGTGCAGCTGGCTGGAGCGGGTGGTGAAGCCGAACCGGTCGTAATGGTGGCGCCAGGCGGTGCCGGTGACGAGGACCGCGAGGGCGAGGTAGGGCAGGACGCCCCACAGGGTGGTCTGCAGGTGGTTCACCGGGAGGTCTCCTCCGCGTGCGGGGCGTCCGTTGGCCGTTGGGGGAAGGGAAGGAGGCCGACCGCCTCGGTGGGAGGGCCGCCGCGGGCCAGGCGCAGGGCCGCCTCCCGGGTGGCCGGGCCGGGGCCGGGCAGCGTGTGGCAGACGGCTTCGACGATGTCGGCGTACGGGCTGTGGTGGTCGGTCAGGGCGAGGCGCAGCAGTTCCAGGCCGGGCCGGTGTTCGGCGAGCAGGCGGGTGCCGGCCTGCGGGGCGCGGGCGGCGAACTCCAGCATCAGGGGCAGGAAGTCGGGCAGTTCGTCCTCGGGCGACTGCCAGCCGTGGTCGCGGTAGAGCGCCTTCAGGCGGGCGAGGTTCGTGCCGCGTCTGCGGGTGTCGCCGTCGGTGTAGTACGTCAGGTAGAGGCAGCGGCGCCGGCTGCGGTCGAACGTCGTGACGTACCGGGCGGCGAGCGTGAGCGGCGCCGTGTCGCGGACCGTGGCGCAGAACCGCAGCAGGAGGGCGACGTCGGGGCCGGGCAGCGGCTCCAGGGCCGCGGTCACGGCGTCCAGCCGCTCGGGCCAGCGCGTGTCGGGGTAGCCGAGGAGCAGCGCGGCGGCCTGGTGGACGGCGGGGCCGCTCACCGTGCCGTGCCCTCGTCGTGCGGGAAGAGGCCCTCGGGGCGCCCTCTGCCGTTCCAGTTCAGGAGGTTGACGCGGCCGCGCAGTGAGGCGCCGGCGTGTTCGGGTGCCCGGTCGCCGTCCTCGTCGGCCGCTCCCCCGCCGTCCCCCGCGAAGGGTCCGTGGAAGGCGTCCGCGTCGTACATCCCGGGGCCGCCGGGGCCGTCGAGGCCGCACCCCGCGTCCGGCGCGTCGGCATCGATGTCGCCCGGCAGGGGGGCGGTGTAGCTGGTGGGGATGACGTACCGCTCGTCGTACTTGGCGAGGGCGAGGAGCCGGTACATGCCGAGGATGCCTTCGGCGTCCATGCCGACGGCGCGGGCGATGGCCGGGTCCTGCGCCTCGCCGAGGTTGACGCGCCGCATGTGGGAGCGCATCGCGGCGAGGCGGCACAGCGCGGCCTCCACCGGGGCCGGGTCGCCCGCGGTGAAGAGCCCGGCGAGGTACTCCACGGGGATGCGCAGGGAGTCGATCGCCGCGAAGAGTTTCGCCGGGTCCTCCCCGTCGTGCCCGGTGGCGGTCAGGGACTCCACGACCGGGGACAGCGGCGGGACGTACCAGACCATGGGCATGGTGCGGTACTCGGGATGCAGCGGCAGGGCCACCTTGTAGCGGCTGATCAGGGCGTGCACCGGGGAGCGCCGGGCGGCGCTCACCCAGTCGTGCGGGATGCCGGCCTGTTCGGCCGCGCGGCGCACGGCGGGGTCCTCGGGGTCGAGGAAGCAGTCGAGCTGGGCCTGGTAGAGGTCCTTCTCCTCGGGCGTGGCCGCCGCCTCGCCCACTTTGTCCGCGTCGTAGAGGATGACGCCGAGGTAGCGCAGCCGCCCCACGCACGTCTCGGAGCAGACGGTGGGCTGGCCCGCCTCGATGCGCGGGTAGCACAGCGTGCACTTCTCGGCCTTGCCGCTCCGGTGGTTGAAGTAGACCTTCTTGTACGGGCAGCCGGTCACGCACATCCGCCAGCCGCGGCAGCGGTCCTGGTCGACGAGGACGATGCCGTCCTCGACGCGCTTGTACAGGGCGCCGGAGGGGCACACTGCGACGCAGGACGGGTTCAGGCAGTGCTCGCAGATCCGCGGCAGGTAGAACATGAACGCCTGCTCGTACTCGAGCCGCACCTGCTCGTTCATCTGCTGGAGGATCGGGTCGCCGGCGAGGTGCCCGGGCCCGCCGCCGAGGTCGTCGTCCCAGTTGGGACCCCAGGTCACCGCGGTGGGTTCGCCGTCGATCAGGGACCGGGGCGGCGCGGTGGGCACGTCGTCGCCGAGCGGCGCGGAGATGAGGTTGTCGTAGTCGTACGTCCACGGCTCGTAGTAGTCCGCGAGGGCCGGCAGTTCGGGGTTGGCGAACAGGCGGGCCAGGCGCCGGGCGCGGCCGCCGCTGCGCGGCACCAGGCGGCCGTGTTTGAGGCGCCAGCCGCCCCGCCACTTGTCCTGGTCCTCGTAGGCGCGGGGGTAGCCCTGGCCCGGGCGGGTCTCGACGTTGTTGAACCACACGTATTCGGTGCCGGACCGGTTGGTCCAGGTCTGCTTGCAGGTGACCGAACAGGTGTGGCAGCCGATGCACTTGTCGAGGTTCATCACCATCGCGACCTGTGCCATCACGCGCATGTCAGTACTCCACGTTCTGCGAACGGCGGCGGATCACGGTGAGCGCGTCGCGCTGGTTGCCCGTGGGGCCGTAGTAGTTGGGGGCGAAGGAGAGCTGGGCGTGGCCGCCGATGAGGTGGGTCGGCTTGATCAGCAGCCGGGTGAGGGCGTTGTGGACGCCGCCGCGCCGCCCGGTGGCCTCGGACTTCGGGACGTTCACCAGTCGCTCCTGGACGTGGTACATGAACACGGTGCCCGGCGGCATCCGGTGTGAGACGACGGCGCGGGCCACGACCACGCCGTTGGCGTTGTGCGCCTCGATCCAGTCGTTGTCCGCGACGCCGATCTCCTCGGCGTCGGGCACGCTGATCCAGATCACGGGCCCGCCGCGGGCCAGGGTCTGCATCAGCAGGTTCTCCTGGTACTCGGAGTGGATCGACCACTTCGAGTGCGGGGTCAGGTAGCGCACCGTCACCGACCGGCCGCCGTCGCCCTGCCCCGGCTGCTCCCCGAGCGCCGCGAGGTCCAGCGGGGGCCGGTAGACGGGCAGTTGTTCGCCGTACTCGGCGATCCACGCGTGGTCGAGGTAGAAGTGCTGGCGTCCGGTGAGGGTGTGCCAGGGCTTGCAGTGCTCGGTGTTGATCGTGAACGGCGCGTAGCGGCGGTCGGGGCCTTCCTTGCCCGACCACTCGAAGCTCGCGCCCACCTGCACGGGGCGCGCCTGGGTGTCGGAGAACTCCACCCGGCGCTCGGCCACCGAGGCGGCCAGTTCCGCAAGGCCGGTGTCCGCGCCGCACCGCTCGGCGAGCCGCTCGAACCCCTCGGCGGCGAGGCGGCCGTTGGTGGTCCCGGACAGGGCGAGGATGGCCTCGCACAGTTTGACGTCGGTGTCGAGGAGGGGCCGCCCCCGCGCCGGGCCGTGGCCGGCCGTCCCGCACCGGGCGGCCAGCCACCGGGCCTCGGGGCCGGGGCGCACGATGACTCCCTTGACCGTCATGCCCTGCTCCTCGGCGAGCGGCCCCAGGGCGGCGATGCGGTCGCCGATGGTGGTGTAGTCCCGTTCCACGACGGTGAAGTGCGGCCCGGTCGGCCCTTCCGGCGGGGCCTCGCCGGGGGTGTCGTGCTGGAGGGCGGTGGCGACGAGGTCATGGGCGGTGTCGAGGCGGCCCCGGGCGAGCCGGGAGACCTCCGCGGCGAGGCCGTGGAAGATCTCGAAGTCGGTGCGTGCCTGCCACGGCGGGCTGATCGCGGGTGAGAACGCGTGCACGTAGGGGTGCATGTCGGTGCTCGACAGGTCGTGCTTCTCGTACCAGGTCGCCGCGGGCAGCACGAGGTCGGCGAAGAGGGTGGTGGACGTCATCCGGAAGTCCAGGGCGAGCAGCAGGTCGAGCTTGCCGCGCGGCGCCTCGTCCCGCCAGGCCACGTCGCGGGGCCGGCACCCGGGCGGGGCCTGCTCGGCGCTCGCGTTGTCACTGGCGCCGAGCAGGTGGCGCAGGAAGAACTCGTTGCCCTTGGCCGACGAGCCGATGAGGTTGGCCCGCCACACGGTGAGCACGCGGGGCCAGTTGGCGGGGTCGTCGGGGTCCTCGCACGCGTAGGACAGCCGCCCCGCGTCGCGTTCGGCGGCCACCCACCGCGCCGGGTCCGCGCCGGCCGCGCGGACGCGCTCGCCCAGCTCCAGGGGGTTCGCGCCGAAGGTGGGGTACGAGGGCATCCAGCCGCGGCGGGTGGCGTGGGCGACGAGGTCCGCGGTGTGCAGGCCCGTGAGGCCGCCGGGGGCGGTGGGCGAGGCGAGGGCGTCCGCGGTGAACTTCTCGTAGCGCCACTGATCGGTGTGCAGATACCAGTACGGCGTGCCGGCCATCTGCCGTGCGGGGCGCGTCCAGTCGGCGGCCGTGGCCAGCTGCTGCCAGCCCGCGTACGGGCGCACCTTCTCCTGGCCCACGTAGTGCGCCCAGCCGCCGCCGTTCACGCCCTGGCAGCCGGTGAGCAGCAGAAGCGACAGGAACGAGCGGTAGATCGTGTCGGAGTGGAACCAGTGGTTGGTCCCTGCCCCCATCACGATCATGCAGCGGCCCCGGGTGCGCTCGGCGGTGCGGGCGAACTCGCGCGCCGCCCGCACCACGGCGCTCGCGGACACGGAGGTGATCGCCTCCTGCCAGGCGGGTGTGCAGGGGCAGGACGCGTCCTCGTACGAGGTGGGCCACTGCCCGGGCAGGCCCTCGCGGCCCACGCCGTACTGGGCCAGCATCAGGTCGAAGACGGTGGTGACCAGCCGCCCGCCGACGCGCAGGGCCGGCACCGCGCGCCGCAGCGTGGCGCCCGGCGTGTCGAAGCGCGGCAGGGCGACGGTGGCCGGCGTCGCGCCGGGGCGGCCGTGGAAGCTCAGCAGCGGATCGATGTCACCGAGGTCGAGGTTCCAGCGGCCCTCGCTCTCCTTGGCCCAGCGGTCCCCCAGGGTGCCGTTCGGGACGTGGGGCCGGCCGGTGGCCGCGTCGAACAGGACGGGCATCCAGCGCCGCGAGCCGGCTTCGGCGTCCGGTGCCAGATCCAGGTCGCGGGCGGTGACGAACGCGCCGGGCGTGTGCGCGTCCGTGCCGTGCTCGTCCGTGCCGTGCTCGTCCAGGGCGACGAGGAACGGCAGGTCGGTGAAGCGCTTGACGTAGTCGGTGAAGTACGGCACCTGCCGTTCGACGAAGCACTCCCGCAGGATGACGTGCCCCATGGCCATGGCCAGCGCCCCGTCGGTGCCGGGGTGGGGGTGCAGCCACTCGTCGGCGAACTTCGTCGCGTCGGCGTAGTCCGGCGAGACCACCACGACCTTCTGCCCCCGGTAGCGGGCCTCGGCCATCCAGTGCGCGTCCGGGGTGCGGGTGACCGGCACGTTGGAGCCCCAGAGCATCAGATAGGCGGCGTCCCACCAGTCCCCGGACTCGGGTACGTCCGTCTGGTCGCCGAAGACCTGCGGCGAGGCGATCGGCAGATCGGCGTACCAGTCGTAGAACGACAGCATCGGCGCGCCGATCAGCGCGTGGAAGCGGGCGCCGGCCGCGTGCGAGGCCATCGACATCGCGGGGATCGGGGAGAAGCCCGCGATCCGGTCCGGCCCGAACTCCTTGAGGGTGTGCACATGGGCGGCCGCCGCGATCTCCAGTGCCTCGTCCCAGCCGATGCGCACCAGGCCGCCCTTGCCCCGGGCCGACTGGTAGCGGCGGCGCAGTTCGGGGTCGCCGGTGATCTCGGCCCATGCCGCCACCGGGTCACCGCCGAGGCGGCGCTTTGCATCCCTGAACATCTCCACGAGGACGCCTCGGGCGTGCGGGTACTTCACCCGGGTCGGCGAGTACGTGTACCAGGAGAACGACGCGCCCCGCGGACAGCCCCGCGGTTCGTAGTCCGGCCTGTCCGGTCCCGCGGAGGGGTAGTCGGTCGCCTGGGTCTCCCAGGTGATCAGACCGTCCTTGACGTACACCTGCCAGGAGCAGGACCCCGTGCAGTTCACCCCGTGCGTGGAGCGCACCACTTTGTCGTGCGCCCAACGCTCCCTGTACGGTTGGTCGTTGACCCGTTGATCCGATTTGAATACGGCCCGGTCGTCGGGCGTGGCCGGAGCCCGCCGCAACATCTGTCCCACCGCGAAGAGCCGCTCGGCCGCGTCGGCCGCGACCTGATCCACCTTCGCCCTGCCACGTCCCACGCCCTCGGGCTCCCCTCGGGGATCGGCGCGCCCGGCAGTCACCCCGGACGCGCGCCTGTCGACGAACGAGGGCCACACTCCTCCTGACCGGCCCGCCGGAGGCACTTCTTTTCGGCCAGTTTGGTGTATCCAGAACTTATTTTTCTTGCCCTTTGCAATGGTTGGACCTTTTGCTCGAAACGGTGTCGACCGGGGCGGACTTGCCCGCGTGGATAGGGTGCGCGGATGAGTTTTCGGCTGGCGGCGTACGCCGTGTGCGTCCAGGACGGGCGGGTGTTGCTCGCCCATCACGTGTCGGGGAACTGGACGCTGCCGGGTGGCAGGGTCGAGCACGGGGAGGATCCCTTCGACGCGGTGGTCCGCGAGGTGGCCGAGGAGACGGGTTGCGTGGGGGTGGTCGAACGGCTGCTGGGCGTGGACTCGCGGGTCGATGTCGGCCTCGCTCTCGCCGAGGGCCTTCCGGCGACCGGCCATGTGCCTCCCGTACCGGTCGGTGACCTGGTCCAGCACTGAGCCCTTGCCCCAAGGACGCGCGGCTGACGTTCAGGCTCCGGTGCCGGTCCGGTCAGGGGCGATGTCGGACGGGTGCTGGGGAGAGGGGGCGTTCGCGGGTCCGGGGGTGGTCGGGGGTCCGTCCTTGAGGAGGCGCCGCAGGATCGGCCCCGTGGACAGCGTGGTCAGCACCGCCATGGTCACCAGGAGCGTGTAGCCGACGTCGTCGAGGAGCCCCAGCTCCCGGCCCGTGGTGAGCACGATGAGTTCGGTGAGCCCGCGGGTGTTCATCAAAGCGGCCAGCGCCGCCGAGTCGCGCGGCGTCAGCCCCGACAGGCGGGCGGCGCCCGCCACGGCGAGGAACTTGCTGCCACCGGCCGCCACCAGCAGGATCACCAGGTCGACCAGCTGGGCCGGATCCAGTTCCGACAGGTCCACCTGCCAGCCGGCGACGACGAAGAACACCGGCATCAGGACCCGGCTGTCGAGGGAGCCGAAACCTCGGCGCAGGTCGGCGTCGGCCCGCGCGCCCGGCGCCTTCTCCCGCTCGCCGTCCGGTCCGCCCGGCTCGTGGTCCAGCCCACGCAGGGCATGCGTGCGGACGACGCCGAGGACGAAGGCACCGACGATGAAGTGCAGCCCCATCCACTCGGTGGCGGCCGCGGAGGCGAGGACTCCGGCGCAGGTGAGGGAGAGGTCGAGTGAGGTGCGCCCGGAGCGTGCGAGGGTGCGCAGCACCGGTCGTGCCACGGCGGTCAGTACGAGCAGATAGGGGACGAACCACAGCAGGCGCCAGGGGGTGTCTCTGCCGCACAGCACCATGACGACGCCCAGCATGGCCCAGGCGAGGACGTCGCAGAGCGCGGCACTGGCCACGGCCAGCCGGCCGAGCGGCACCCGGGCGAGGCCCCGGTCCTCGACGATCCTGGCCAGGACGGGGAACGCGGTCACCGACAGGGCGACCCCCATGAACAGCACGTGCGCGACGCCCTGTGCCGGAGGGCCGCCGGGGCTCCACCAGAGGCCGAGCCCGGTGCCCGCCGCGAAGGGGAACACCATCGCGGCCGTCGCGATGCCCACGGCGGTCCGCCGCGTCGGACGCCCCGCGACCCAGTCGGACTCGGTGCCGAGCTTGAACATGAACAGGGCGAGCCCGAGGTCGGCGAAGGCGCTCAGCTCGCTGCGGATCTCCAACGGGAAGACGTACTGGGACAGCCCGCCGCCCAGCACGGTCGGCCCGAGCAGGATGCCGGCGACGATCTCACCGATCACGGCCGGCTGACCGAAGCGCCTGGCGATGGCGCCGGCCAGCCGGGCCAGGGCGACGATCAGCGCGAGGTCGACGAAGAGGACGGTCAGTCGGCTGCTGGACACGGTGCTGGTGCCAACTCCCTAGGCCTGCGCCCGGAGGGCGGCGACGTACTCGTTCTGCGTGGGGAGTTCGGCGCACCCGAAGTCAACAGAAGCAGATGTCGGCGGGCAGCTCAACGGCGCCGCACGCCGCAGCGTCGACAACCTTCAGCCCACGCCGCGTGGCTGCGGCGCAGCGCCCTCGCCGTCTCGTACGCCAGGAGGCCGCCGAAGCTGTGGCCGAACAGGACGTAGGGCGCGGTGAACACCGCCTCGCGGACCAGGGCGGTGACGAGGGGGCGCAGCGCGGCGTGCGCGGGTTCCGCGAGGCGCGCGGAGCGCCCGGGGAGCCGTACGCCCCACAGCTGAACGTCCGTCAGTTCGTCGGCCCACGGCAGGTATTCGGCGCTGGAGCCGCCCGCGTGCGCGAACACGTAGAGGTTCAGCGGCGCCTCGGGGCGCTCGCGGCGGCGGACCAGTCACGGTGCCGGTGCGGTACGGGGGTCCATGGGCGCCTCGGGGCGTCAGGGGCGGCGGTGGCCGTCACGGGGTCACCAGGTCTGCCACGGGGCCGGTCGCCGCCGCCCGGGTGGCCCGGCAGGCGGCGCCCCCGGCCGGCACTCCGGCCACGGTCTCAGGCCTGGTACTCGGTCAGGTCGATGCCGTGGACGCGCAGCGCATGGCCGGACCGCGGGTGCGTCGTCTCGCGCTCCAGGACCATGCCGAGCTTGCGGGCCACGTTCTCCGAGGCCTGGTCCTGCGCCCGGTGGATGCACACGACCCTTTCGAGTCCGCGGTCCTGGAGGGCGAACTCCAAGGTGGCCTGGGCCGCCTCGGAGGCGTACCCCTGACCCCAGAACTGGGTGCCGAGCCGCCAGGCGATGGCGGCGTCGGCCGCGGCCTCCGGCAGGAACTCGGGCACGAACAGGCCGGTGAAGCCGGCCAGCTCGCCCGAGGCGAGGAGTTCGACGGCGAAGAGGCCGAAGCCCTCGTCGTCCCACTCCTCCTCCCAGCGCTCGATGTCCTGCGCCGTCTGCTCCAGGTCACGCACGCGACCGTCGTCGACCAGGCGCATGACCCGCGGGTCCGCGTTGATCTCCGCCATCGGCGCGAGGTCGCTGTCGTGCCAGGGGCGCAGGAGGAGGCGGGGGGTGCGGATCTCGGTCATGGACCCCATCCTGCCCAAGGGAGGCGCCCCACCGGTAATCGGCGCTCCCCCGCCCCCTCACCGTGTGAAGCCGATCACTGCCGTGGCCGCTCCGCCGCGCCGACGTAGGCCGCGAGGTGTTCGCCGGTGAGGGTGGAGCGGGCGGCGACGAGGTCGGCGGGGGTGCCCTCGAAGACGACGGTGCCGCCGTCGTGGCCGGCGCCGGGGCCGAGGTCGATGATCCAGTCGGCGTGCGCCATGACCGCCTGGTGGTGCTCGACGACGATGACGGACTTGCCGGAGTCCACGAGCCGGTCCAGCAGGCCGAGCAGCTGTTCGACGTCGGCGAGGTGGAGGCCGGTGGTCGGCTCGTCGAGGACGTAGACGCCGCCCTTCTCGCCCATGTGCGTGGCGAGCTTGAGGCGCTGCCGCTCGCCCCCGGACAGGGTGGTGAGCGGCTGGCCGAGGGTGAGGTAGCCGAGCCCGACGTCGGCGAGCCGCCGCAGGACCTTGTGGGCGGCCGGGGTGCGCGCCTCGCCCGTGTCGAAGAACTCCTCGGCCTCGCTCACGGACATCGCGAGCACCTCGCTGATGTCGCGGCCGCCGAGGCGGTACTCCAGGACCGACGCCTCGAACCGCCTGCCCTCGCAGTCCTCGCAGGTCGTGGCGGTGCCGGCCATCATCCCGAGGTCGGTGAAGACGACGCCCGCGCCGTTGCAGGTGGGGCAGGCGCCCTCGGAGTTGGCGCTGAACAGCGCCGGTTTCACGCCGTTGGCCTTGGCGAACGCCTTGCGGATCGGGTCGAGCAGCCCCGTGTACGTGGCGGGGTTGCTGCGCCGGGAGCCCTTGATCGGGCTCTGGTCGACCGAGATCACGCCCGCGTCGGCGGGCAGGGACCCGTGCACGAGGGAGCTCTTCCCGGAGCCGGCGACGCCGGTGACGACGGTGAGGACGCCGAGCGGGATGTCGACGTCGACCTTCCGCAGGTTGTTCGCCGTCGCGTCGCGGATCTCCAGGGCGCCCGTGGCCGCGCGCACGCTCTTCTTGACCGCCGATCGGTCGTCCAGGTGGCGGCCGGTGATGGTGTCGGAGGCCCGCAGCCCCTCCAGGGTGCCTTCGAAGCAGACGGTGCCGCCCGCCTGGCCGGCGCCGGGGCCGAGGTCCACGACGTGGTCGGCGATCGCGATCATCTCCGGCTTGTGCTCCACGACGAGCACCGTGTTGCCCTTGTCCCGCAGGCGCAGGAGCAGGTCGTTCATGCGCTGGATGTCGTGGGGGTGCAGGCCCGCGGTGGGCTCGTCGAAGACGTAGGTGACGTCGGTGAGCGAGGAGCCGAGGTGGCGGATCATCTTGACGCGCTGGGCCTCACCGCCGGAGAGGGTCCCCGCGGGCCGGTCGAGGGCGAGGTAGCCGAGGCCGATCTCCACGAACGAGTCGAGGGTCTGGCGCAGCGAGGCGAGCAGCGGGGCCACCGACGGCTCGTCGAGGTCGCGCACCCAGGCCGCGAGGTCCCTGATCTCCATCGCGCACAGGTCGGCGATGCTCCTGCCCTTGATCCTGGAGGATCTGGCTCCTTCGCTGAGCCGGGTGCCCTCGCACTCGGGGCAGGTGGTGAAGGTGACCGCCCGCTCCACGAACGCCCGGATGTGCGGCTGGAGGGCCTCCTTGTCCTTGGACAGGAACGACTTCTGGATCTTCGGGATCAGGCCCTCGTAGGTGAGGTTGATGCCGTTGACCTTGACCTTGACCGGTTCGCCGTAGAGGAAGGCCTGCAGCTCCTTCTTGGTGTAGCGGCGGATCGGCTTGTCGGGGTCGACGAAGCCGGACTGGGCGTAGACCTGCACGGTCCACTGGCTGTCCGACTTCCAGCCGGGGATGGTGAACGCGCCCTCGGCGAGCGACTTGGAGTCGTCGTAGAGCTGTGTGAGGTCGATGTCGGAGACCTTGCCCCGGCCCTCGCAGCGCGTGCACATGCCGCCGGTGCGCTGGTAGGTCGCCTTGATGGTCTTCGTCCTTGCCGCGCCGCGTTCGACGGTGATTCCGCCGCTGGCCCGGACGGAGGCGGTGTTGAAGGAGTACGCGCTGGGCGGGCCGATGTGCGGTTCGGCGAGCCGGCTGAAGAGGATGCGCAGCATGGCGTGGGCGTCGGTGGCGGTGCCGACCGTGGAGCGCGGGTCGGCGCCCATCCGGCTCTGGTCGACGCTGATGACGGTGGTGAGCCCGCCGAGGACGTCGACGTCGGGCCGCGCCATGGTCGGCATGAAGCCCTGCACGAAGGCGCTGTACGTCTCGTTGATCAACCGCTGCGACTCGGCGGCGATCGTGTTGAACACCAGTGAGCTCTTGCCCGAGCCGGAGACGCCCGTGAACACCGTCAGCCGGCGCTTGGGGATCTCGATGCTGATGTCCTTGAGGTTGTTCTCGCGCGCGCCGTGCACACGGATCAGGTCGTGGCTGTCGGCGGCGTGCGGCGCGGACGCCCGCGGGGCCGTTCTCGGGGCCTTGCTCATCGGTCGTGTCTCCCTGGGTCGTGCGGCGCGCCGTCTGCGCGGCTCGGTCACGCTAGCGGTGACACGAGCACGGCGCTTCTCCATTCCTGATCTTTCCGCTCAGTGGTTCCGCACCGCGCCTCGGCGTCCGCGCCCATGGACAGGGTGGAGGCGGAGGTTACTCGGTTCCGGGGGTCTTGCGGGTGGTGACGTTCATCCGGTTCCAGGTGTTCACGGTGAAGATGAGCGCGATGACGTGCGCCAGTTGCTCCTCGTCGAAGTGCCGGGCCGCCTCGTCGTACACGGAGTCCGGCACCCCGTCGGGCAGCAGGGTGACCGCCTCGGTCAGGGCGAGCGCGGCACGCTCCTCGGCCGTGTAGAGGCTGGACTCGTGCCAGCCGCTGAGCTGATGGATGCGGGCCTCGGTCTCCCCCGCCCGGCGGGCGTCGCCGGTGTGGTAGTCGATGCAGTACGCGCACCGGTTGATCTGCGACGCGCGGATCTGGACGAGTTCGAGGAGCACCGGGTCCAGGCCCTCGCGGGCCGCGGCGTCCAGGGCGAGGACGGCCTTGAAGACCTTGGGGGCGACGGTGGCGAAGTTCATGCGCTGCGGAATCTGAATCGCTGTCATGACCAGAACTCTAGGAGCCGATTAGCCCCCGGGTATGGTGCATTCCCGTGGCCAATCATTGGGGCAATTCCTCGGGCGGGCGCGGGTTCCCGCCGCCGGACGCGAGTGCGGGAACCGACTTCCACCTGGAGCTCAGCGGTACGGGCGCGCTGCGCGACCAGGTGATGCGGGCCCTGCGCGAGGCGATCGGCACCGGCCGGCTGGCCCCGGGCACCCGGCTGCCCCCGTACCGGAGTCTGGCCAGGGATCTCGGCATCGCCCTCAACACCGTCGGCGACGCCTACGGCGAACTGGTCGCCGAGGGCTGGCTCACGGCGCGGCAGGGCTCAGGGACCCGGGTCGCCCGGCGCAGCACCCCCCTGCCGCCGGACCGCTCGCGCCGCTCGGCGCCACCGGTGCGCCGCCCCGCCCACGACCTGATGCCGACCTCGCCGGACGCCGCCATGTTTCCCCGCGCGGCCTGGCTGACCTCCTCGCGCCGCGCGCTCAACGCGGCGCCCAACGACGCTTTCGGCGTGGGCGATCCGCGGGGCCGCATCGAGCTGCGCACCGCGCTCACCGAGTACCTCGCCCGGGCCCGTGGCGTGCGTACCGCGCCCCACCGGATCATCGTCTGCGCCGGATTCGCCCACGCCCTGCAGATGCTCGGGCGGGTCCTGCCGGGTGACGTGGCCGTCGAGTCGTACGGACTGGACTTCCACCGCTCGCTGCTCACGGCGGCCGGGCGGCGCACCGTCCCGCTGGCCGTCGACGCCCGGGGAGCCGTGATCGACGAGCTGCCGGGGACGGGGGCCCGCACGGTCCTGCTCACCCCCGCCCACCAGTTCCCGACCGGGGGGCCGCTGCATCCCGCGCGCAGGGCCGCCGTGATCGACTGGGCGCGGGCCGGCGGCGGGCTCGTGGTGGAGGACGACTACGACGGGGAGTTCCGCTACGACCGCCAGCCGGTCGGCGCCGTCCAGGGCCTGGACCCCGACCGCGTCGTCTACATCGGCTCGACCAGCAAGAGCCTCTCGCCCGCCCTGCGCATCGGCTGGATGGCGGTCCCGGACCACCTCGTCGACGACATCCTCGCCGTCAAGGGCGCCCGCGAGCTGTGGACCGGCGCCCTGGAGCAGCTCACGCTGGCCGACTTCATCGTCTGCGGCGCCTACGACCGGCACGTGCGCCGGATGCGGCTGAACTACCGGCGCCGCCGCGACCGGCTGCTCGCCACCCTCGGGGCGCGGGCCCCGCACATCGGGGTCGGCGGTATCGCCGCGGGGCTGCACGCCGTACTCGACCTTCCGCCGGGCAGCGAAGCGGCGGCGGTGCGCGCCGCGTCCCGCCGGGGCCTCGCCCTCGAAGGCCTGGCCGCCTACCGCCACCCCGACAGCGCCATGCCGCCCCGCGACGGCCTCGTCATCGGCTACGGCACCCCGCCCGACCACGCCTTCGACGCCGCTCTGGAGGCCCTGTGCCTGGCCCTCCCCGATCCCGTACCGGCCATGGACGAGCCCGGGGCAGGCCGGGGCGCACGGCGCCGATGAGGCAGAATGCTCCCCCCGGGGGCCGGTTGTGTGTGTGGGGGTATGTGTGCTTCTCGTCGATCTGAACGCGGTCGCGCCGCGTGAGCGGGCGGAGGCGTTCCATCACGCCCTGACCGACTCGTCGGTGCCCAACGACGTCGTCCACGAGGAGCCCGAGGCCGGCATCCACGCGCGCATGGCGGCGTGGCGGGTGGGCGGACTGGACCTCTTCGCCACCCGCAACTCCGGGTTCGAGGTGCGGCGCACGGAACGGCACGTGCGCCACCACCGGAGCAACCCCGTCGTCTCCGTCTCGCTGCAGACCGAGGGGACGCACCGCGCCGAGGTCGGGGGTACGCGCAGGACGCTGGGCCGGGACGACATCTGCGTCTTCCACGAACTGTCGTCCCGCGTGTACGGCTGGTCCGGGGACGGCGCCTCCCGGGCCATGATGTTCGACGCGAACCGCCTGGGCGTGCCGCCGGACGTCGTCGAGAGGGCGTCCCTGCGGCTGCCCGCCAGCCCGCTGTACGGCCTGGTCCTGAACCATCTGCGCGAGGTGTGGCGCGATCCGGCGCGCCTTGAGGGCGACGCGGGCGCGCCGGCGCTGGCGAGCGCCACCACGGAGCTGGTCCGCGCCCTGCTCCTGTCGGCCGCGCACGCCGAGGACGCCCCGGCGGTCAGGTCGGTGCTGGACGAGACGCTGTTGACCCGGGTCAGGGCGTATGTGCGCCGGCACCTCGCGGACCGGGACCTGACGCCGGAGCGGATCGCGGCGGAGCACGCCATCTCGGTGCGCGGCCTGTACGTCCTGCTGGGCGAGGCGGGCATCAGCCTGGAGCAGTGGCTGATCGGCGAACGCCTCGCGAAGGCACGGCAGATGCTGGCCGCCGCGCGCTACGACCGGCTCACCGTCGCCGCCGTCGCCGCCCGGTGCGGGTTCAGCAGCCCGAGCCACTTCAGCCGCCGCTTCCGGGCGGAGTACGGCATGACGCCGGGCGAATGGCGGCGCCGGCGCGCCTGAGCCGGGGGCAGGGTCAGGCCGCGTGCAGGGCGGCGTGCAGGGTGTCCGTCACCTGGATGCGTGCCGCCCGGGATGCGTCCGTGCCGCGCAGCGGGTCGAACAGCACGAAGCCGTGGATCGTCCCGTGGTAGCGGACCGACACCACCGGGACGTCCGCCTCCCTCAGGCGGGCCGCGTACGCCTCCCCCTCGTCGCGCAGGACGTCGGCCTCGGCCGTGAGGACGAGCGCCGGCGGCAGGCCGCGCAGGCTGTGGACGGGCGCGCGCAGCGGCGAGACCGTGCCGTGCGTCCGGCTCGCCGGATCCGGGGCGTACTGCTGCCAGTAGCGCCGCATCGTGGCCCGGCTCAGGAAGTAGCCGTCCGCGAACTGACGGTAGGACGGTGTGTCCATCGCCGCGTCGGTCACCGGACACATCAGCACCTGGTGGCGCAGGCGCGGCCCGCCGCGCTCCTGCGCGAGGAGCGTGAGGGCAGCCGCGTGCTGGGCTCCCGCGCTGGCTCCGACGACCGCCATCCGGGCCCCGTCCAGCCGCCACTCCCCGCCGTGCCGGGCGATCCAGCGGGCGACGGTGTGCGCCCGCTCCACGGCGCCGGGATGCCGTGCGTCGTTCGGGCCCTCGTACTCCGGGACGACCACCGCGGCGTCCGCCCCCAGCACGAGGTCGGCCACCAGCCGTCGATGGGCGTAGGCGTCGGTCGTCATCCAGCCGAGCCCGTGCAGGTACAGCACCACCGGCAGGGCGTCGTCGCTGCCGGCCGGGCGCAGGATGCGCACCCTGATCCGGTGGCCGTCGCCTCCCGGCAGTGCCAGCCACTCCTCGTCGACGTCCGGGTCGTCGCGGCCCTCCCCGTCCCACAGGGCGGCCATGCGCGCCCTGGACTCCCCCGGGTCCGCGTCCGCGTCCGCGTCCGTGTCCGGGGCGGCGGCCCAGGCGTGCTCCCGGAGGAAGGCGCGTGTCCGTCGTTCGAGGGCAGGTCTCTCCCCCAGGGCTGGGGCGTCTTCTTGCACGGGAACTCCTGCGCGGGGACGGGGCACGGGCCGTTCGAAGGCGCCGCCGCGCACTGACGGCCGGACGAGCGGGCGCTCGGTGCCGCACAGCGGCTCTGCCGGCACGCGGCACCCACCCTAGGCGGTCGGCGCCGGGAACCGGGCGGGGTCTCGGTACGCGTCCGTGCCGCTGCGTGCACAGTTCGCGGGGCGCCGGCGCGAAACGCCCGTGGCGGGCCGGGTCGCTCGAAGTGCAGTCATATGACCTACTCCCCTCCCGGGCACCTTCGGAAGACTCGTACCGGTGCGAGGGCGCGGCCGTCCCTCCCCTCGCACCGGCACAGGCCTTCCGGGACGGCTGAAGGGAACCCACGTGAGCACTCGAGCCGGTACGGCGATCTCACCGGGCGGCGGCGCGTCCACCGACGTCGTGGCCGCGCTGTCGCGGTGGCTGGCGCCCGTCGAGGAAGACGTCCCCCGGGGCGCCGCGACGGCCGGCTCCGTGACACTGCGTCACTTCGGGTACGTGGACATGATCACCTGCGTCACCGGGCCGCTCGCTCTCACCCGGCGCCCGGGCCCGGCCCCGGGCCCGGAGGCGGTGGCGCTGCTGGTGCCCCGGACCGGCACCGCACGGATAACCCAGGACGGCCGCGGCACCCACGTCGAAAGCGGCCGCCTGGCGCTGCTCGACCTGAGCCGCCCCTTCTCGGTCGACCTGACGGGCGGGCAGGTCGAGGGGGGCGGGCCCGCCCTTGATGCCGGGCCGGTGGGGTACGGCGGCCGGGCCGAGTGCTCCCGGACGCTTCTGTTCCGGCTGCCCGTGCACGCGCTGCACGTCCCGGCGGCGGTCCTGCGGGGCGCCACCGCCCGTGTCCTCGACCCGTCGCCGGCCGTGGCCGCGCTGCTGACCCCCGTACTCAGGCATCTGGACGAGTCCGCGGCCCCGATCCCCGCGGCGGTGGCGGAACGGCTCGGGGGTGTGGTGACCGACGCGGTCGCCGCCCTCGTCGGTGAGCCGGCCGGGGAAGCGGGGCAGGCGGCGGAGAACGGGCCGCGCCACCTCGTCCTGTCCGTCCGCCGGTTCATCGACCGGAACCTCGGCGACCCCGAGCTGTCCGCCGAGCGCATCGCCGCGGCGCACTTCATCTCCGTCCGCTATCTGCACCGCCTCTTCGAGGGTGAGGACACCACGGTGAGCAGGCTCGTCCAGCGCCGCCGGGTGGAGGAGTGCGCGCGGGAGCTGGCGCGGCGCGCACGGGTCGGCCCCTCACTCGCCGTCGTGGCCTCCCGCTGGGGCTTTCGCAGCGCCGCGCACTTCAGCCGCGCCTTCAAGGCCGTGCACGGTCACCCGCCGCAGCAGTGGCGCCGCCTGGTGCTCGCCTCCCCGGCGTCGGGCCTCGCGGCGCCGACCGCGACGGCAGCGGGCCCGGGGCCCCGGTCAGCCGGAGGCGGGCCCGGCATCGGCTGACGGCCCGGTCCGGCCGTCGCGCCAGTCACTGGGCGACATGCCGTACGCCGCGCGGAAGCTGCGGCTGAAGTGCGTGGCGCTGGCGAAACCCCAGCGTCGGGCGACCGCCGACACGGTGACGCCGTCGCGCCCGGGGCGGGCCAGTTCCCGGCGGGCCTCCTCCAGCCTGCGGTGCTGGATCCACCGGCCGACCGTGCTGCCGTGGCCCTCGAAGAGCTTGTGGAGGTAGCGGATCGAGATGTGCTGGGCCGCCGCGACCGTGGCGGGCGTCAGGTTCCGGTCCCAGAGATGGGCGTCGACGTACGCGCGCAGCCGCCCCACCAGCTCCGCGCGGCCCCGGGGCCCGGGGTCGGCGTCCTGCACGGCCAGCAGGTCCACCAGCTCCGCGACGGCGCCCGCCAGCCGCAGGGCGGTCCGGGGCGCGTCCTCGGCGGGCACCGCGACCAGTTCCCGCAGGAGCGTGCCGAGCAGCGAGGCCACCGGGCCGTCGGCGGCCGGGGCCCGGCCGCTCAGGTCGGTGGCCTGCTGGTCGGTCAGGGTCAGGGCGCGGCGCGCGATCCGGACCAGGTGCAGTTCGTACGCCGTCGACTCGCGCAGGACGGCGGGCTGCGTCCCGTCGACGACGAAGAGGTCCCCGGGCCGGCACGGCACGGCGCTCCCCCGGCGGACGAGCGTCGCCTCGCCGCTCGTGTGGAAGCCCAGCAGGAGGTACGGCCCGCCCTGTTCCGCGGTGGGCACGCGGACGACGCTGGGCGCTGTGCCGCGGAGCGTGCTCACCCCCAGGAAGCCGAGTGCGTGCTCGTCGGCGCCTGCGGGCGCGGGCATCGGGTTCATCAGTCCCCCTGATCTGGGCGTCGGTCCGGTGCTGCGCGCGGTCGCCGGTGCTCGGCGCGGGTCCGCGCGGATCCATCCTGTGGTCGCTCCGTCCCAGGTGGGAGGCTGTGGAGGGCTCTCTGCGGGCAGGGGCAGGAGCTGTGCACACTGGGGCAATGCCGCGGTGTCACGGTGTTCCTGGGCGGACCGAGGACAGGGGGCGGTGATGGGCGACGGGACGGTGTTCGTCGGCCGACGGCGCGAACGCGCGCTGCTGGGCCGGGCGCTGGACGACGCGCGAACCGGCGCGGGCGGCTCGGCGACCGTGCTGCGGGGCGATCCCGGCATCGGCAAGAGCGCGCTGCTGGACTGGACCGCCACGCGTGCCGACGGCGACGGCTTCACCGTGCTGCGGGCGGCGGGACACGAGCCGGAGACCGGGGTCGCCTTCGGGGCGCTGCACCAGGTGCTGCGGCCGCTGTGGGCGAACGCGCGCGCGTTGCCCGGGCCCCAACTGGCCGCGCTGGAAAGGGTCCTCGGGCTTCGGGAGGGCCTGCCGCCGAGCGGCTTCATGGTCGGCGCAGCGGTCCTGGCCCTGCTCGCCGGGGAGGCGCGCCGGCGTCCGGTGCTGATCCTCGTCGACGACCTGCACTGGGTGGACTCCTCCAGCGTCGCCGTCTTCGTCTTCCTGCACCGCCGGATCACCGGGCTGCGCGTGGTGATGGTCGGCGCGAGCCGCGCCGAGGACGGGGCGGCTCCGGGGCGGGACGAGCACACGGTGGACGTGGGGGTGCTGTCCCGGGAGGACGCGCGGGCGCTGTTGCGGCACTGGCATCCGGGCCTGGCGCCCTCCACCGCGCAGCGGGTGATGGACGAGGCCGTCGGCAATCCGCTGGCGCTGGCCGAACTGCCCGGCCAGTTGGCGTACGGGCACCGCAGGGGCGTGGTGCCGCTGCCGGACCGGCTGCCGCTGGGGCGGCGCCTCGAGTCGCTCTTCGCCCGGCGCCTGCGCGCCCTGCCCGCCGACGCGAGGAGGCTGCTGCTGCTCACGGCGCTGGACGGGATCGACGCCACGGGCGGCGGCGCGCTCCGCGAGCCCGGCCTCGGCGGCACGGAGCAACTTGTCGAGCGCGTCGAGGTGAGCGGTCTTGCCCGGCTCGACGCCACGGGACGGCTGGTCTTCCGGCACCCGCTGGTGCGCAGCGCCGTCATCGCCTCCTCGGAACGGGCCGAGCGGCAGGCCGCGCACCGGACGCTGGCCGCACGATTGCGCGAGGACGATCCGCGCCGGCTGACGCACGAGGCGCTGGCCGCCGACGGTCCCGACGAGCGGCTCGCCGCGCGGCTGCACCGGGCGGGAGAGCGCATCGCGTTGCGCGGCGGCGACGCGGAGGCCGCCCTGCTCCTCGAACGCGCGGCGGCGCTCGGCCCCGACCCCGGCGACCGGGCGCGCCGGCTGACCTGGGCGGCCGTGATGTCGGCGCGGGGCGGGCGGCTCGCGTACGCGGCGAGCCTCGTCGAGGAGGTGCGGCGCGGGCCGGTGCCCGAGGACGTGGCCCCGCTGTTCGCCTACGCGGTCGTGTACGTCGATCAGAGCTACCACGTCGACTTCGCGTCGTCGATCGAGCTGCTGCCCGGGGCGCTGGCCGCGCTGACCGCGCCGGGCGCTCCCGACAGCGGCGACCTCGTGGAGCAGATGTTCTTCAAGCTGCTGCTGGCCGTGTCGTACACGGGCGACGCCCGGGGCCGGCGGGCCCTGGAGCGGTACACGGCGCATGTCTCCCCCGCCGCCCGGCTGTGCCACCGCGCCTGGGCGGACCCGCCGCGCACGGCGCATGGCGCGCAGGCCGATCTGCGGGTGCTGACGGCACGCATGACGGCCGGGCGGGAGGCCGGGAACTCCTGGCTGGTGCTGTGGGCGGCGGCGGCCGTCGACGCGGCGGACGCCGACCTGTGGCGGCTCTTCGGCGGGGAGCACGCGTACGCCACGCAGGGCTCGGTGGCCAAGGCGCGGTACCACCAGGCGTTCCTGCGGGGCGAGTGGGAGGCGGCCGAGGAGTCCGTGGCCGCAGCCGAGCGTGCGGACGAGGCCGGGTATCACTGCAACGCGCTGCTGTTCCGGTTCTACTACGCCCATTTCCTTGCCGGTCGCGGGGACGCGCCGGCGCTGCGCGAGGTGCGCGAGCGGATCGGGCCGGCCGCCGCCAGGGCGCGGATGCGGCTGGTCACCGACCACTTGGAGCGGCTGGAGGCGCTGGTCCTGCTGGCAAACGGCCGGCACGAGGAGGCGTACGCGCGGCTGCGCCGCCTGATGGCACCCGGTGAGCTGCCGTGCGGTCTGGCGTGGTTCCATCTGCCCTTCTTCGACCTGGTGGACGCCTGCTTGGGGTCCGGGCGCCGCGCCGAGGCGCTGGCGCACGTGGCGGCGGGCCGGGCGGCGCGGATGGACGGCATCTCGGCGCACCACGCCTTCCTGCTGGCGGCGGCGACCGCGATGACGGCCGACGACGGCGAGGCCGATACGGCCTATGCGGCCGCGTACGCCGTGCGGGGCTCTTGTCAGTGGGTGTTCGAGAGGGCGCGGCTGCGGCTGGCGCACGGCTCCTGGCTGCGGCGAAGGGGGCGGGGCGCCGAGGCGAGCGGCGTACTGCGGGCCGCCTGCCGTACTTTCCGCGCCCTGGAGGCCGAGCCGTGGGTGGCGCGGTGCCGGTCCGAACTGCGCGCCGTCGAGGCCCCCTTGGGCGGTGGTTCGGCGGATGGCGGTGGGCTCACGGCGCAGGAGCTGCGCATCGCCCGCCTGGTGGCGACCGGGTTGACGAACAAGGAGGTCGGTGCCGCGTTGCGGCTGTCCCCGCGCACGGTGGGGGCCCACCTCTACCGGATCTTCCCGAAGCTGGGCATCTCCTCACGGGCGGCACTGGCCAGGGCGCTGCCGGGCGGTTGAGCCGTCCCGGCGCCCCTATGCGGGACCGCCCGGCCGCTCGGCGCGGGTCAGGGCCAGGGCGCGGGCCACTCCGGCCCGGGTCGTGATGCCCAGCTTGGGGAAGACCTTGTAGAGGTGTGCGCCGATGGTGCGCGGCGACAGGCCGAGCCGGTCCCCGATCTGCCGGTTCGTCAGTCCTTGGGCGGCGAGTTCGGCGATGCGGAACTCCTGTGCGGAGAGCAGGGGATGGCCGCTGGGGCGCGCGGCCGCCGTGTCGAGTTCGCGCGTCGCTCGTGCCGCCCAGGACGTGGCGCCGAGCCGGGTGAAGGTGTCGCGTGCGGCGCGGCACAGAGTGACCGCCGTGACGTGTTGTCCGCGCCGCAGCAACCCCGCGCCGTGGGCCAGTTGGGCCCTGGCGAGCGGGAAGGGCCACTGTGCCGCGTCCGGGAAGGCGTAGACGGCCTCGAAGCGCGTGTCCGCCGCGTCGTCGTCGGCCGCGACGGCTTCGGCGACGGCCGCCAGGAAGGCGTGGTGGGCGCAGGTGGGCGCGGTGCCGGCGTCCCTGATCGCCCGCAGGTGGCGCAGGGCGTCCGCCCGGTGGCCGCTGTCGACCGCGGCCTGGATCCAGTCGAGGAGGCCGAGGTGGAACCACGGGGAGCGCGGCGGGAGCACGCCGGGTGCGGTGAGCGAGCGCGCGTGGTCCCATGCCTCGTCGGCCCGGCCGTGACCGAGCGCGCACAGCGCTTTCAGGCCGTGCAGCCGCTCGGCGACGCGGCGCGCGTGCTGCCCGCGTGCCGCGCCCACGAGCGGGGCTTCCAGGGCGGCGAGGGCCTCGCACTCGCCCCGGGCCGCGAGGACCTGACCGGTGTGTTGCAGGAACAGCAGTTCGTTGAAGACATGGCCGTGGGAGCGGGACGTCGTCGCGCCGTCGCGGGCGAGCGCGAGGGCCGCGTCCCAGCGGCCGTGCAGGAAGTCGTCGTGGGCGCGCAGGCCGTCGAGGAAGGCCTGGGTGGCGACCGCGTGGCCGCGCGCGAAGGGGCGGGACAGCGCCTCGTGCTCGCCGACGGCGTCGAGCGCGGCGGCCGCCCACAGCAGCAGCCAGGCGGCGGGAGTCTCCCGGTCCTCGGGCAGCGCGGCGACGGCCTCGCGCAGGCGCCCCGCCAGGTCGTCGGTGCCGGCGACGGCGCGTCCGGTGTCGCGAGGCGTGCCGGTCGCGGTGTGCGGGGGTGGCCCCGCCCAGGCGCGCCGGCACAGCGCCGCCGCTCGCGAGGCGCCAGGTGCGTGGCGTTCGGCGGCGGCCCACGCGCGTTCGTCCCCCGTGTGGACGGCGACGACGATGAGCAGGAACAGCATCGGTTCGAGCAGCCCGGCGCGTTGGTCCCGGCCCTCGGGTGCCGCCAGCAGGTCCAGTGCGCCGGGCAGCAGTTCGACGGCGGGTGCGGGGTCGCCCGCCAGCTGGAGCCGGGTGTAGGCGACGGCGAAGGCGTGCGGGGCGGCGGGCCGGGGAGGTTCCGGGCGGGCCTCGGTCTCCGCTTGGGCGACGAGTTCCGCCGCCAGGCGCAGCCGCCCGCCGCGGGCGGCCATGACCGAGGCGGCGACCAGGCGCGCCACCCGCCGCGCGGGGTCGGGGGTCAGGCCCGCCGCGCGCGCCATCATCCCGGCGGCCTCGGCGTCCCCGCCCTGCGCGGCCATGTTGTCGGCCTCGGCGTGCAGCAGCTCCGCGAGGTGGTCGTCGGTGCCGACGGCGGCGGCCGCGAGGTGGGTGACGCGTTGCGGGCTCTTCGCGGGCAGGTGCCGGGCCAGCAGCCGGTGTGCGGCGCGGCGCTCCGCCGGGGAGGCGATGTGCGCCAGGCAGGCGCGCACCAGGGGGTGGTGGAACAGTACGCGGTCGCGCTTGAGGTCGACGCGGGCGAGGCCGGACGCCTCGATGTGGCGCTGCGTGCGGTCCCATGGCGTGGTCGTGACCTCGCGCGCCATGGCGCGCAGGGCGCCGACGCGTTGGGCGAAGGAGCCGCCGACGGCCGCGACCAGCAGCAGTTGGCGGGCGTCGTCCGGCAGGGCGCGCAGCCCGTCCTCGTAGAGCCGCCCCAGCCGGGCGCCGAGCGGCAGTTCACCGAAGAGCTCGTCGCCGTCCTCGGCGCGGGCGCCCGCGAGGAGGGCGGGATGGTCGGGCGCCAACCTCCTGAGCTGGGCCGGGAGTTCGTGCAGGGCGAGAGGGTTTCCGGCGGCCGCCCGCAGCACGCGGCGGTGCGCGGGGGCGGGCAGCCACGGGTGGAGCGTGCGCAGCAGCCGTTCGGCCTGCTCCGCGTCGAGGGGCTCCAGATCCATGACCCGGCCCGGCAGGCTCTCGGTGTCCCCGCTCCCCTGCGTACCCCCGGCCCCGCCGCCCGCGTCGCCCTCGCGCCGGGTGGCGCCGACGAGGACGAGGGGCAGGGGCGTCAGGTGCCGTCGCAGGTACCCGAAGACGGCGACGCTGGAGGGGTCGGCCCACTGGAGGTCGTCCAGGAGTACGACGACGGGGCGCCGGGCGGCGGCGTGGGCAAGCAGCGCGAGCGCGGCTCCCGCCACGGTGAACCCTTCGGGCGGCATGCCCTCGCGCACGCCCAACGCGCTCTCCAGGGCGTCGCGCTGCTCGTCGGGGAGCGCCCGGGTGCCGTCGAGCAGCGGCCAGAGCACCTGGTGCAGGGCGGCGAAGGGAAGGCCCGTCTCCGCCTCGGCGCCGGTCATCCGCAGCACCCGCAGTCCGGCGTCGCGCGCCATTGCCTCCGCGGCCGCCAGAAGCGCGGTCTTGCCCATGCCGGGGTCGCCCCGCAGCAGTACGGACGTCCCCGCGTCGGCGATACCGGCCAGGGCCGCTCCGATGGCGGCGAGGTGCGCGTCCCGCCCGGCGAGCACCTCGGCGGTCCGCTCACCGCCGCCGTCGTTCATGAGGTCCGCTGCCACGCCCTGTCCTGCAGCCAGGTGAGCACCTCGGGGGTCACCGGGTCGGTGATGTCGGCGAAGTCGCCGTGCTTGTGGAGGTACTTCGCCACGTAGGGGCAGACCGGCACGATCCGCTTGCCCGCGGCGCGCACGTCGGTCAGCGCCTCTTGTACGAGCGTCGCGGCCAGGCCCTGTCCCGCGAAGGCCTCGTCGATCTCGGTGTGGTGGAAGACGCGCCGGTCCTCCTGGTCGCGGTAGGCGGTGAAGCCGGCGGTGGTGTCGCCGACGAGGATCTCGTAACGGTGCCGGGCATCCACGCGGCGGACGACGGGGGCGGGGACGGGGCGTGTCATGGGGGTGGCCTTTCAGGGACGTGGGTCGGCGCGCGGCGTGAGGCGTACACGGGTCAGGGCGGGGCCGGGCAGTCGTCCGCGCGCGTAGCCCGGGACGGTGCCAAAGCGGTCGAAGGCGTCCTGCCATGCCCGCGCGGCCTCGACGATGTCGTCATGGCGGCGGCCGATGAAGTTCCATGACATCTCATACCGACGGGGCGTTCGTGCACGTCAACAGCCTAGTTCGCTGGGAGAGGGCAGCAAAAGGCCGGCATCAGGTGATGGACGGGTGCGCAGTTTCCCCCACGCGGTTGTTCCCCTGCACGTGGAGCACGCCAGGGGCGCCAAGGGCCCCTGGCGTACGGTCAGATCACCGGTATTGCCCGTAGGCCGTGTCGCCGATCACCCGGATGGGCGGCATACCTGCGCCGGACACGGCACGTTAACCGGCGAGAGACCGTCTTCCGGGAGGCAACCTCATGAGGCGCAGTGGCGTACGCGTACCAGGTGTCACCGGCCCCCGTCACCGGAGCGCCGGCGGACGGACGGACTGGCGGCGTTTCGCGCTCGCCGTGACCGGTGCGCTGGTGCTGGCCGGTGCGATGGTCGCGGCCACGACGGCGGCGGCGATCCCGGTGTCGTTCGCCGTGGCGGGCAGCCCGTTCACCGTCACGGCGCACAGGCTGGAGGCCGAAGGGGTGACGCAGTTCGCCTCGTTCCGTCAGGAGACGTCGGGGAGGCGGCACGCGGTCGCCGCGGTCGGGCTGGAGGAGGCCGCGTTGTACGGGCTGTGCCAGTCCGCGGTGGCACGGACCCCGCTGGGCACGGCGACGCTGCGGATCCGATCCGGTGACCACCGGGCGGTGAAGGCTTCGTCGCTGGCGCTGGACCTGTCGTCCATCCGGGGCGACATGCGGTTCCACGCGGTGGAGATGGGGCGTGACGCCGCCACGCTGCGTGGCGCCCGAGGAGCGCCGGGAACGTACGGTCAGTACGCGGACTCACTGACGATCCGGCACATGAGGATGGACGCCTGGTCGCTGACCGCCGGGCTGTTCACGCTGGGCGACGCCACCATGGACGTCCGCGCGGGGGAGCACCCGTGCGCGTGAGGCGGGGACACCGCCCGCGGGGGGCCATCGTGTGCGTCGCCGCCGCCGGGGCGGAGATCGGCTACTTTCCACTGGCCCAGGTCGGTCTGCTGCCGGTGCAGGGAGTGAGCGGGGCGGCCACCGTCATGCTCGCGCTCGCGCTGGTCGGCTGCGCGGTGCACCTGTGGACCGCGCCGGCACGCGCCCGCTTCAGCGGAGCTGCCGCCATCGCCCTGGGTGTCCTTTCCTATCCGTTCGCCAACCTGGGCGGCTTCCTCCTGGGCATGCTGCTCGCGCTGGTCGGCGGAGCCCTGGCAGTGGCCTGGCGACCCGCGTCCCTCCAGGCCGCGGGGAACGGCGGGTGAGCCCTGGTCGTGCGCGGCTGTGGCTCGCTGTGGGCGCGGGCCTGACCGCCTCCCTCACGTCGGCCTGGGTAGGTACTGCCGACGAGGCGGGGCGGGCCGGCCCCTCCGGTGAGGTCTTCGCTCCCGCCCCGGAGAGTGCCGCGCCCTCCGGCGGGCCGAGGGGCGCCGCTTCCGCTGACGGAGCGGGGCCTGACCGCGGCTGTGCTCCCGGCACCCTGCCCTCCGCTCAACCCCGGCGAGGGCAGCGTGAGACGGCGGCGCGAGCACTGGCCGACTGCCTGACCTCAGCCGCACCGGGCGGACGGACCGCAGAGTCCGGCGGGACGACGCTGCGGGCGGCCACCCTGTCCGTCACGGGCCTCTACTGTCCGCCCGCCGCGGACCTGTGCCGGGCCTCTTCGATCCACCTGTCCAGGGCCCGCATCCGTCACGGGCGCGGTGAGGCAGCTTCGTGCCTGGTCGCCGAGGAGTTCTCCCTGACCGGCACTGTCCTCTTCCGTGCGGCGATCTTGCGCGGGAGGCTCCTGGGCGTCCTGCCCCTGACCGTCTCCACCCGGGCACTGCCGCCCGTGCCCGTCCCGTTCCTGCGGCTGGACGCGGTGGTCGCGCACGGGCTGTGGGCGAAGGCCGGTGAGGCTGCGGGCACGGCGGTGACGATCGGCCCGGGCAGCGGCGTCTGCGGGGACGCCGCCCCGGACGGCGCGGGTCCGGTCCCAGGGGACGTATGACGCCCTCTTCGCCGTCGACACTGTCTTCGCGCCGTCCCCGCGCTCAGCCTTCCTGCGGCTACCAAGGACCGCGCGAGGGCCCGGAGCGTGCTGGACGAGCGCGCGTTGCCGTGTGGCAATCGCCTTGTACGTGCAGCCAGAGCAACTCGGCGGCCCTCACGCCCTCGTCCTGCGCCACGGGTCCGGTCATGCGCTTCGCGCCCCGCGTGGCCGGACCTGCCATGGCGAGCGAGCTGGCTCGGAGCCGGGCATGAGCGGGCGTCCGGAATTTGTCGATCGTATTCATAATCCCTTTTACAGCGTCGCTCACATGCCACGTTCCTCACCCGTCCGGGTATTAAGACTGCCGCTTCACAGGAGCGCACCGCCTCCCGCACGACCGCCTCTCACCTGGCACGAAAGCTCTGGGCGACGCCAGTAACGGCTCGCCGGTTCCCGCCGGTTGCAAAGAGTTGGCCCGGGCCGAGTCCTTTCCTGCCGGTACCCTCCTCGACTGGTGTTGCTGTACCGAGAGGACAGTTTGCATAACGGCTGTAGCCCGATCCGCAGCGCGTGACAAGGAGACTTTTATGGGTCAGGAGCCACCTCGCATCGCCCCCTTGAGCGGAGTTGCTCTGACGGCCGTGTGGGCGTTGCATCACCGCACCATGCACCTGCACGACACCGTGGCCCAGGAGGTTCTCCTCAAGATTCAGCGCAGGCGACAGACGCTGGGCCCCGTCATGGGACGTCGCACTTCGCTCATGGCGCACTACTTCGCACAACGTGCCAGGGTCTTCGATGCCGAGATCCGGCTGTTCCTGTCTCGCCATTCCGACGCCGTAGTCGTGAATCTGGGCGAGGGTCTCGACACACAGTTCTGGCGAGTAGATAACGGTCAACTGCGCTGGATCGGTGTCGACATGCCTGATGTCATTCGGTTGCGACAGGAGCTGATGCCGCCATCGGACCGCGTTACCCACATTCCCTGTTCAGTGCTCGCCCTCGACTGGACGGAACAAGTGCCGAGCGGTGCTCCGTTGTTGATCACCGCCCAGGGTCTGTTCATGTACTTCAAACCCGGGCAGGTCATTGGCCTGCTCCGCGCACTCGGGCAGAGGTATCCCGGCCACACCGCCATTTTTGACACCGCGCCCTGGTGGTTCGTCGGTTTGTCCCGGCTCAAGAAGCTGCGGTGCGGGGAATTCCGTGTCCCCGCCATGTCCAGCAGCCTGTCACCGCGCAGCCTGGGACACTTGCGGTCCCAGTTGCCCGCAGGAACATCCGTGGCACATGTCCCAGCCCAGCACAGTTCTGGTCCTTTTCGGCTGTTCCACCGCCTCGGCCACCGTGTCCCCCTCGTAGGCGGGTGCATTCCCGCGACTGTGCGCATCACGTTCCCGCGTGCGGGAGACACCCGGAATGGTCCACCTCTCGACACGACTTTCTGCCACGCGGAAACCCCTTGACATAACGCGGATGGCATCCTTCCACAGGCGCGCGACGGCTCTGCAATACCTCCATTGCTGCATGTGCAGACCTCCGAACAAGTAAGCAGCGGCTGACGTAATCCCACTCCTACGCCCACACCATGAGGTCCTGGTGCAACACACTGCCCCTGAACCATCCACTGTTGACCGACGGCTTGCCAAAGACCCCGTCGCCATCGTCGGGCTCGCGGGACGCTTCCCCAAAGCAGGCGACGTCCGGGAGTTTTGGAACAATGTCGTGTCCGCGCGCGACTGTTCCGACGTCGTGCCGTCCAGTTGGTGGCGCACGGACGAGTACTACGATCCGGACCCGTTCGCCCAGGACAAGACCTACTGCCGACGCGGCGGTTTCCTGACCCCCGAGGTGTTCGATCCCAAGGAGTTCGGAATGCCGCCGAACACCCTTGACTCGACAGGGCTGGTGCAACTTCTGAGTCTTGTCGTGGCCAAGGAGGCCCTCGAAGACGCGGGGCAGGGCAGAGCGGACTGGTACGAGGCGGCACGCACCGGCGTGGTGCTCGGAGTGTGCGGCACCAACTCCACTCTCCTGCCGCTGGCCGCCCGGCTGTTCGTGCCCCAAGTGGCCGAGGTCATGCGCGCCCAGGGCGTGCCGGAGGACACGGTCGACGCCGTCGTGCGCAGCCAACTGGCGGCCTTTCCGAAGTGGACGGAGGACAGTTTCCCCGGCGTCCTCGGCAATGTCGTCTCTGGACGAATCGCCAATCGGCTGGACCTGGGAGCGGCCAACCACACAGTGGATGCCGCTTGTGCCAGCTCCCTGGCCGCGCTGCGTTCAGCCGTGGATGAGCTGCAGAGCCGACGGGCGGACCTGATGCTCACCGGTGGCTGCGACGCGGACAACGCGATCGTGTCGTTCATGTGCTTCAGCAAAACTCCCGCCTTGTCCCCGAGCGAACAGATCCGTCCGTTCGATGCCAAGTCCGACGGCACCCTGGTGGGCGAGGGCATCGGCATCCTGGTGCTCAAGCGCCTCGCGGACGCTGAGCGTGACGGTGATCGCGTCTACGCGGTTCTGCGGGGCTTGGGCAGTTCCAGCGACGGCAGAACGGGCAGCATCTACGCCCCGCACATCGACGGGCAGGTCACGGCGCTGCGACGGGCTTACCGCGACGCGGACTGCCCTCCCCAGGCGGTCCAGTTGATCGAGGCCCATGGCACTGGTACTCGGGCGGGTGACGATGTCGAGCTGAAGGCGCTCAGCGAGGTGCTGTCCGGGTCGAAAGAACATCACTTCGCGGCGGTCGGCAGTGTGAAGTCCCAGATCGGACACACCAAGGCCGCGGCGGGTGCCGCAGGAATGATCAAGGCGGCGCTGGCACTGCACCACCGGCTGCTGCCGCCCACCATCAACGTGCGACAGCCCCATGCCCAGACGGTGGGCGGGGACAGCGCCCTCTATCTGAATACGTATGCCCGCCCGTGGGTGCTCGATCCGTCCCGGCCAGTACGTCGGGCCGGGGTCTCGTCGTTCGGTTTCGGCGGGGTGAACTACCACGCCGTTCTGGAGGAGTATCCAGGCTCGGGCGACCATCGTGAGCACCCCCTGCACGACGTCCCTCGCCTGGCCCTGTGGCACGCACCGGATGGGCAGGAGCTGTTGCGGTGTCTTGAGCGGGGGAACCCCCCGGCCACCGAACCGCCGCCGCCCCAGCACGCCCGCATCGGCTTCGTGGCGACTGGCGTGGAGGAGTACGACGAGCTGCTCGCTCTCGCTGCTGACCGGTTGCGACACGACACCGGCCTGCCCCAATGGCGGCACCCCCGCGGAATCCACTACCGCTCCTCGGCACTGCCGCCCGAGACGGGCGTCGGCGCTCTGTTCGCCGGTCAGGGCAGCCAGTACGTGACCATGGGACTGAGCACGGCTCTGGCGGTCCCCCCCGTCCGCGCCGCCTTCGACGACGCCAACGTCCACTTCCCCTCGAACGACAGCCTCGCCGAAGCGGTCTTCCCCCCTCCAGTGGCGGAGGAGCCGGACACCGGGCACGAGAGGCTGCGTCGGACCGGACACGCCCAGTCAGCCATCGGAGCTCTGTCCATGGGGCAGTACCGGTACTTGCGGACGATGGGTTTCACACCCCAGGGCGTACTCGGGTACAGCTTCGGTGAGCTGACCGCACTGTGGGCAGCCGGGGTGCTGGACGACGGCGCCTTCACAGAACTGGCCCGCGCCCGCGGGCGGGCCATGGAGCTGCCGGCCGGTGCGGACACCGACCCGGGAACGATGATCTCGGTCCAGGCGTCCTGCGCCGAACTCGAGGCTCTGCTCGGCGAGATCCCCGGACTGACGGTCAGCGGTTACAACGCTCCGGGGCAGTACACGGTCGCGGGCCCGACCGCGGCCGCCCTCCGGTTCGCCGAGCTGTGTGCCACCCGCGGTGTGCGTGCCAAGCGGCTGGATGTGGCGGCTGCGTTCCATACGCCGCTCGTGGGCCACGCAGCCGAGGCGTTCGCGGCATCCTGCTCCGCGACCGCCTTCACCGCGCCGTCCCTACAGGTCTACAGCGCCACCAGGGGCGCCGCGTACACCGGGGATGAGAACGCCGACCGTCGCACGCTGGTCGAACAGCTACTCGAACCCGTGGACTTCGCCGCGCGTCTGGAGGAAATGTACGCGGACGGAGTGCGTGTCTTCGTCGAGTTCGGGCCGCGGCGCATGCTGACACAGCTGGTGGAGCGGACGTTGGGCGACCGCGAGGTGGAGACGATCGCCTGCGACCACGGTCCCGGGACGAACGGTGCCGCCGTGCTGAAGGAAGCAGCGGTAAGGCTGGCCGTTCTGGGAGTCATGGCATCGGTGGTCGACCCGTGTGCTCAGGTCGCGCGAAAAGACAAGGCGCAACCCTCCAAGGTCGCACGCACCTTGGAGGGACCGATGTTCGCGATGCAAGATCTGCGGCCGGCCCATGAGCAGCGGCTCGCCGAGGACACCGCACGGGTGGCCGCGCCCGCCGAGTGGGGCGAAGGGAACTCGTCAGGGAACCCTACGGTCGGCGCCACAGCGGCTCAGGACGATCCCCTGGCTCGTGCGGCAGCAGAACATCTGGCGGTGCACACCCGTTACCTGGACGCCCAGTTGCGGACGGCGGAGCAGCTGACGGACCTGCTCCAGCGGGGCAGCCAGGGCGAAGGGCTCGACACGACGCTGGCCACAGCCGTGCACACTGTCGCCGAGCACAGCATGGCGGTGGGTCGGACGCACGAGCGGGCGAGCGAGGTCGTGTCACGTCTGCTGCGCATTCCCTCTGTGGGAGACGTCCCGGATCAGTCAGGGGGTGAGAATCCAGCGCTCACCTCGCCCCGCTCCAACGGCGACAGCCTGGCGCCCCTCGCCGTCGAGGGAGGCGCGACGCCGGCGCTGCCCACGCAGCCGAGCGCACCTGCCGCACACCCCAGGTCCGGCGAAGACCGGACACCACCGCCCACGAAAACGGCTCTCGCTGAACTCTGGGCGGCCGACCAGGGCGGGGCCGGGCTCACGAAGCTCGCGGTGGCGACCGAGGAAGTGGACCTGGCGGAACTCGAGGACGTCTGCCGCGCCGTCGTCGCCGAGAAGACGGGCTACGTCATCGACATGATCGAGCCCGGGATGCACATCCAGGAGGAGCTGGGCATCGACTCGCTGAAGCAGGTCGAGATCGGTGCGGAGATCTGGCGCCGCTATCCCGCCATCGGCCGCGATGATCTGTACCGCTTCACCGAGGCCAGGACGGTCGGGGAACTGACGGACATGCTACGCAGCGTCCTGACCCGGACGGAACCCCGGTCGGAACTGGTCATCACGCCACTGAGCTCTGACACCGGCCCCACTTTCGTCACGCTCCGTCCTCTTCCTCCTGTGGACGTCTGCGTCGGTCTCTACCCGGACCGGCCGTCCGCCCTGCTGCTCGATGACGGCGGCGAGCTGGCGACCGTGCTGTCACAGACGCTGACGGCTCTCGGCTGGCGCACACGTCTGCTGTACCTCCCCGGTGTCACGACGTACGACGGCCCGGCAACCGCGGACCACGCCGTGCTCCCCGATTGGGACGAGGCAAGCACTGTCTCGTGTCTCACAGAGCTCCTCGCCCACGACCCGCGCGTGGATCTGTGCGTCCTGCCGTTCAGCCGCGACGCGGACGACGACAGGTGCCGGATGACGCAACGGCTCTGTCACGCCGTCCTCATGACCAAGCACGTGCTGCCCCGTCTGCAGTCGGCGGCCGAAAGCGGCACCCGCGCCGCCCTGGTCTCCGTGACCCAGTTGGACGGCGCCCTCGGTCACGCCGGCACGGGCGGTGACGCGCTCCAGGCACTGGCCGGTGGCATCGGTGGACTGGTCAAGGTCGCCGCCCTCGAGGCACCCACCCTCTTCTGCCGGGCTGTGGACTTGGCCCCAGGGTCGACCACCGAGCAGATCGGCACGGCATTCGCGGCCGAGATCGCTGACCTGGCGACGGACGTGTGCGAAGTCGGACTCGACACCGACGGCGGACGGCGGACACCGATCTTGTCCCGGTCGCCTGATCCCGTCCTGCCGGCCCCCGACGTCGACGTCGAACTCACCGCGGACGACTTCCTGCTCGTCACCGGCGGCGCACGAGGAATCACATCCTGGAGCGTGCAGGCACTCGCCGCCCGGCATGCCTGTGGGTATCTTCTCCTCGGCCGTACTCCCCTGGAGGAAGAGCCCGGCTGGGCCGTTGGGTTGCACACCGAGGAACACCTCCGTGAGGCGCTGGGGGAACGCGCCCGGGCGGCGGGAGAGGATCCATCCGTCCCGGCGACCGCCGCCGAGATCACACGGCACGCTCGACTGCTGCTCACCCAGCGGGAGATCCGCTCCGCACTCGCGGCCCTGCGGACCCATGGGGCCGAAGCCCACTACGTCTCGGCAGACGTCCGTGACAGCGCCCAGGTGACATCGGTCCTCGCGCCGTACGCGGCACGGATCACCGGCGTCGTCCACGGAGCGGGAGTGCTCGGCGACCGGCCCCTGCGGGACGCCGCCGCCTCCTCCGTCGCCTCGGTGGTGGAGACCAAGGTCAGTGGCCTGTGTCATATCCTCGACGCGCTCGAACCCGACCGTCTGCGACACCTGGTGTTGTTCAGCTCTGTGGTGGGGGTCTGGGGCAACCTGCGACAGAGTGACTACGCACTGGCCAACGAGGCGGTGAACAGGGTCGGTTGCGCCTTCCAAGCCGCACACCCTCAGTGCCGAGTGGTGCCGATCGCATGGGGGCCCTGGGAAGGCGGGATGGCGGGCCGTATCCACGAGGTGTTCGCCGACGCCGGAGTTCCGGTACTCACCCGGGAACAGGGGACCACCCACTTCCTTGGCCGTTTGGCCTCCGGTACCAGGTGGAGCGGCGTCACCGTCGTCGGGCCGACCACCCCGTTCTATCGCAGGCTCGAGCGGCTGCCAGCAGCGGGGCGGACCGCTCACCGTCCGGTGGCGGGCCTCGGTCGGGAGCCAGTCCTTCATGACCACCGCTTCGCCCGAGTCCCGGTCCTGCCCATGACAGCCGCCGTCGGGTGGGGCGTGCACAGTGTCGAGCGGGCGCTGGGCGGCGCGCATCCGGTGGTCATCTGCGAGAACTTCAACATCGCCAAGGGCGTCCTCCTCCCTCCGGGCCACCAGGAGCGCTTCCGTGTCACCCTGGCGCCCCAGGAGGACCCCACCACCATCGCCGCATCGGTGCACGACCCTGAGCCGGACGGAAAACTTCGGTACGAAGGCGTCTTCCGGCAGGCCGCCGAGCCGGCCGTCGCACCCCGCGTTCCGCTGCCCCCGTACGAGATCGGCGTTACCCCGCACCCCGCATACGATGACGGCCGACTCTTCCACGGCCCGACGTTGAGGGGTCTGAGAAACGTGCTGACGCAGGGACCCGGACACGCGGTGCTGGCCGCGCGCATGCGTGAGCCCGCCCTGGCCAACGGCGCCTATGCGGGGCAGCTCTACCGTCCCGCGTTGGCCGACCTGCTGCTTCAGGCCGCCTTGGTGACCCTTGTGCCGCAGCCCGACAGCGCCCGTATTCCGGTACCGGTCGCATTCGAGCGTCTGGAGCTTTTCACCCCCCTGCCGGACGATGAGCCCTTCGCCATCGTGGTCGAAGTACACGATGACCAAACCCATCCCCTGTTCGGTGAGTGCACACTCGTCGCGGCAGCTCCCGACGGCCGCGTCCACCAACGCTGGACGCGCGTGAAGCTGCTCTGGGCAGCTCCCGAGGCCATTGTCAAGAATGTGGAGAAAAGCGTGATCCCCCGTCCCCCCATGCATGAACGACGCGGGCAGGGATGATGGAAGAGCTGGACTTCGAAGGTCTGCCGCTTCCCCTGCCGGTCGCCGTGCCCGTCCGCCCGGTTCCGCCGCAAGGGCCCGGAAACGGAACTCCCCTGTCCGTAATCCCAGCCCCCTCCGCGGAACCGGGACGAGCACCGCGGCCCTCCGCGGCAAGCACGGGAGCAACGGTCGTGTCCGGGACGTCCGCCCACGAGTTGGACGCATCGAGGGCGCTGCGAACCACCGTCGGCCGTTACTGCGAAACAGCCGCCCTCGCCATGCGCCTGGCCGATCAGATGCAGCGCGCGCACGGGGAAGTCCTTACTGCCCACCGGGCCATTGACGCTTGGCTGATCGAAAGAGCCAGTACTCCCCTCCCCAAGTGCGGCACACGGCGAAGCCAGGGCCCCGGCACGCCACCGAGTGGTCCCCCTGCCGCTGCGGGCGCGGTGGTGCCGCCCTTGACGGCCGCTGCCTCACCCGTGCTCGGACCCACCGAAGTCGACATCCCGTCGGCCGGATCAACGCAGCCGACCAAGGAGACCCGATGACCGCGTCGGAGACAGTGCGGCAGAACGACGGCTCCTCCAAAGCCCGTTACGCGCCCGACGACGTGTACCGCGTCCTGGCTGATCTCGACCACCCGTGCTACGTCGTCAGGGGTGGAGGCCGTGTCGGTGTGATGTCCCGCCCACCAGGACCGGACAGTGGGAATACTCTCCTGACAGCTGTGCCCGCGCAGCCGACCGAGCGTCTGGGTTCATCGCACTTCCGGCGTCGGCACGGAGTGCGGTACGCCTACATGGCCGGCGCGATGGCCGGGGGTATCTCCTCCGAGGAACTGGTGCTGAGCCTGGCCAAAGCCGGCTACCTCGCATCCTTCGGCGCCGCCGGTCTGCCGGAGCAACGCGTGGACCAGGCGCTGGCACGGCTGGCACGCTCACTCGGTGCCAGCGGAACGGCGTATGCGTGCAACCTGATCCACAACCCCGTCGCTCCGGAGCAGGAACGCGCCTGTGTCGACGCGTGCCTACGCCACCGCGTTCCCTGTGTGGAGGCTTCTGCGTTCGTCCGGCTCACCACCGACCTGGTCCGCTACCGGGTGACGGGTCTGCAGAGCGGCTCCGCCGGTGAAGTGCGCGCCACACACCGGGTCGTCGCGAAGATCTCCCGTCAGGAGATCGCGGAAATGTTCATGCGACCGGCTCCGGAAGAGCTTGTGGCGGACTTGGTGGCCCGGGGGCAGGTGACGCGGGCGCAGGCCGAACTCGCACGTCGTTTCCCGATGGCGGACGACATCACCGTCGAGGCCGACTCCGGCGGCCATACCGACCGCCGTCCACTGGTCGTCACCCTCCCCGCGATCCTGCGGCTCCGTAACCGTATCGCTCAGGAGCACCCCCCGGCCGGGCAAGTCGGGATCGGCGCGGCAGGCGGCATCGCGACTCCCGAAGCGATCACCGCCGCCTTCGCCCTGGGCGCCTGCTACGTCGTCACCGGTTCGGTCAACCAAAGCGCCAAGGAGGCGGGCACTTCAAACGGCGCCAAGCAACTGTTGGCCCAGGCGGGGCTCACCGACTACACCATGGCTCCAGCCGCCGACCTGTTCGAACAGGGCGGCACCGTGCAGGTCCTCAGCCGGGGAACGCTGTTCGCCGGGGCCGCCGCGCGGTTGTATCGCCTCTACCGGGAACATTCGTCCTTGGAGGAACTCCCAGCCGGAGAACGTCGTGACGTAGAGGAACGGATTTTGAAACGCACGCTGACCGCAGCCTGGCAGGAAACCGCCGACTACCTGCTCGCCCATCACCCAGAATGGCACCGCCGGGCGGAGCAGGATCCCAAGTTCCGCATGGCCATGGTTTTCCGTTGGTATCTCGCCATGGCCAGTCGCTGGGCGATCTCCGGCGCCGAGGAGCGTCGGGGCGACTGGCAGATCTGGTGCGGGCCTGCGATGGGTGCTTTCAACGGCTGGACCGCGGGCACCGACCTCGCCCGTCCCGAGAACCGCGAGGTCGTCTCCATCGCGGACCATTTGATGAGTGCTGCGGCCTTCCACACACGGGTGACCCAATTGCGTCTGTCAGGTCTACGTCTTCCGGCTTCTTGCGCCGAATACCGCTTGCCTTTCAGCAGTTCACAGCATTAGACCAACATTTGTGGTGCGACTCCGGCGGCCCGCCGAGGCCGGGTGACCCGGTGGCGGGCCCCAGCGATCACGAGGGATTGTGGGCAGCGCAGTAACGGTCGCGGATGCGGCGGTAGTCGGGGATGCGGGGTGCGGCCAACCGGGCGGCCCAGCGTTCGGCGTTCGCCTCGATGGAGCGCACCACGGAGCGGCGGGCACTCTCGTCAGGGGCGTCGCGCAGTTGCCGGGCGTGGGTCCAGGCGGTCTCGCGCCAGGAGCGGAAGAGCTGGGAGGCGGTGAGGCCGGCGATGGGGTTCCACCGGTCGTCGCTGAGTGCCACGATCTGGTCGTAGCGGGCGGCGACGTCGCGTACCGCGGGGCCATAGGCGCGGTCGAGAACGGTCTGGAAGCGGTCGTAGTCCGCCTTGCGTGAGGAGCCGTCGGGGCGGCGCAGTCCGAGGCGGGCGAGCACGTAGGGCATGTCGCGCTGGATGTGGGCGTTGGCACCGAGCAGTACGTCCTGTCCGGCGTTGACGCCGTCGGCGCGGGCCGCCGCGAAGGCGATGCGCCAGGCGGCGGGAACGGTGCGGCCGTTCTGGTCGGCCTGCCGGGCGGACAGGTAGAGGTTGACGAACCCGGTGTTGAGGTCGCCTGCCAGCCAGGACGGTTCGTCGAACGCGTGCGGGTTGCGTACCGCGTCCTTGAGGGACTGCTCAAGGTGTACGTAGATCGCCGGGAACGGCGCCCGGTGGTCGCACCCCAGTTCGTCCCGCACCTGCCGCAGCGTCTCCTGTGCCTCGGCCACACAGCCCACCACCGGTCCGTGGCAGCCAAGTTCCCCTCGTGTCGTCCCCTCTGTGGCGCCCGCGGGAACGGCCGCTGTAGCGCACAGCCACGCTGAAAGCACCACCGCACACCATGCCCGTACAGGCGAGATACCGACCGCCACCTCGCACCCCTTTCCGCGTCCCGCATCCGCCCTTGAGAAGGAAACGACCGGAGGGACAGGGGGGTAACGGTGACACCGGCACATCGTGGCGCTGGACGTTGACGGGGAAATGACAGCGAACAGACACCGATACGGCGCACGCCTGCCGGACTGCGGCCCGGATGGTGCTATGGGGAAGTATGAGCGCGGGCCGGACAGGACACCGGTGCCGGTGGTGGCGTTCGCCGTCCGATGGGCGCCGTGGACGTCGGCAGTGCTGATGTTCTTGCTGTTGCCGTGGGTTTGGAGGACGGACGCCTCCGCCTCGGCCCTTCCGGTACGCCACCGCGAGCGACCACGACCTCTCCCGAGAGTCCTCCCGCTCGCCCGCCCCGGATACGGGACCCCAGTTCAGCGCACCCGTCCCCGCGGTTTCAGCGGCACGTTCGGCAGTTCGGGGGCGGAGAGGCGACGGGGCGTTCGTGCACGTCAACAGCCTAGTTCGCTGGAAGAGGGCAGCTCCCCATCTGCACCCCTCTGGGATGGCGCCAGCCCTGTCCCGATTTCGTGCAGCCCAACTGGCGTGGAAGGAAGGGCACTTTTCGCCTGTCGGTCACGCCGCCACGAGCGAACGACAATCCCCCTTGCGCTTGTCGTCGGCCCCGCGCGTACGAGTACCTGAGCAGTCAGCGGGGCGGCTGGTGATCAGCAGGAAACTAGGAGGTGAGGTCGAGCAGTGCCCAGAACTGTCGTCCCTCGCTGGAGTTCTCGGTGCCGCAGCTCACGGCGCCCAAGTCGCGGAGCGTGGGCAGCACGTCCTCGTCCACAGCCGCGTCCGGTGTCTGGTGGCTGAGCGCGAGGATGAGTACGTGGTGGTCCTGCTCGGACACGTGCACGCTGATGCGGCGACTGCCGTCGGTGATGATGCTGGTCACCAGGAAGGACACCACGTCTTCGAGCGGCGCGGGGGGTTTGCAACCCCACGCTGTGAGCTTCTCGGCGACACGCGCAGCCGCCTTCGCCGGGATCCATGGTTCAGCGTCCAGAGTCCACGAGGAGCCACGCCGGTTCTTCATGACCGGGACACCGGCACGGCCGGAGCGCTGTGGAACGGGCAGGCCTCGAAGGAGGTCACTGCGGAGAGCGTCCGGCGGCGGAGGGCTCGATGGCCGCTTCGGCGGCGGCGGTGTCTTGGGTGGATAGTCCGGCCGGGGCTTGATGGCCTCGGGCTCGGTATGCGGCATCTCCATGACGGACCCTCCCGATCAGGCCACCAACTGTAGCGGGTGCCCCGCCCACTGCGAGGACTTCGCAGACCTACATCCACGACTCCCGCCAGGGTGCCGGCGCTCCCGTTCGTCCGTGTTTCGCGCCACGGCGGGCCCGCCCGGGCAGCGGTCGCGCAGGCCCGCGCCGAGACCGTGCAACCGGGTCCGCCCGACGAGTACGGAGGTAGCAGCGTCCCGGGGGGCGCACCCCTCGGACGTTGTCCGCGTCAGGCTGATGCCGGGTCAAGGAGGAGCGAGTCCAGGATGGCCGCGGTGGCGGCGGGGTCCGTGGTGTGGTGCACGGTGCGAATGCCGAGGGCTTCGGCGGGGGGCAGGTTTTCCGCGTGGTCGTCAACGAACACGCACTCGGGGCCGGTCAGCCCCAGGGCGTCGAGTGCCCGTTGGTAGATGAACGAGGACGGCTTCCGTACGCCCTCCAGCTCGGACAGGATCACGGCGTCGAAGAAGTCCGTCCACATGCCCTTGTCCTCGTACGGGTTGTAGGGCTCGATCCCGAACGAGTTGCTGAGCATGGCCACCTTGATGCCGGCTGCGCGTGCTCGCTTCGCCGCCTCGACGATCAGGGGCTCGGGGCGCAGGTTGGCCAGGGCGCGCCGCATCAGGTCGGTGGGGTCGATGCCGAGGATGCTGCCGATGACGCGGTTCCAGTCTTCCTGGGTGGCTTTTCCTACTTCTAGCGCGGCGTAGATCGCGACACCCTCGGGGTGCTCCCCCAGGGCCGCGAAGTAGGCGCCGGGTGTCAACCCTTCCGATCTCTCGAACGCCTGACCGTTCAGTCTCATGCGGGTGGTGAGCACACCGCCGAAGTCGAGGACCAGGCCACGGTACGGAGCTGGCAAAGGGGCCTCCTTGGCTTTCTGCTCGTACGTGTACGCAGTCAACCCATGGTCTGCGGAGGAGAGTTGTTCAGCAACGGGCAGAGGATGAAGTGGTGGCGTGAGCGCCGCCGCTTCTCCTAGACACGGTGTCGCACGCCGTGGACGCTGCGAGCTTGGGACACCAGCGATGACAGCGTGCGCTGGGGGTTCCAGCCACTTGGCGGGGGTGCATCCGCCGATCGTCGGATGGCCGACGGAGGGCATGGGCTTCCAGGCTGGTGGCATCAGGGCTGAGGGCAGCCAGGCGGAGGCCACTCGCCGCGAGCGCCATGCCGAGAAACACCTGCGCGCTGCCCTTGTGCACACACGGTCGCCGCGACGGCCGTCGAACTGGCGCCCTGAGTCGAGCGCCACGGCTCGATTCGACCGATGCCCGCCGCTGCTGACGCCGCTGCGCGGGAGACCACGTACGAAAGGAACCTTTGTGAACACCGCATCCGCTCTGGAGACGACGGGTGCCGAGTCCCTGCGCGTCAGCGAGACGCTCAAGGCGCTGTCCGGGTACGTCCGCCCGCACCGGTGGACCGTCGTACTCGGTCTGCTGTTGGCGCTGGTGGGGGCGGTCGGTGGGCTGCTGCAGCCGCTGGCCACGAAGGCGCTCGTCGACCGGCTCTCGTCCGGTGGCACGCTCGCCACCGTCCTGCTGGCGTTGACCGTGCTGGTGCTGCTGAGCACGGTGGCCGAGGCATTCGGCGCCTATGTGCGGTGGAGCGGACCGCCGAGTCGGTCGTGCTGGCCGCGCGCCGCAGCCTGATCGGCCGGCTGCTGCGGCTGCGGCTGACGGCGGTGGACCGGACGCAGCCGGGCGACCTGATGTCGCGGGTCACTTCCGACACCACGCTGCTGCGGGCCGTGAGTACCCAGGCGGTGGTCAACGCGGCGACCGGGGCGCTGACGCTGGTCGCGGCGGTCGTGGTGATGGCCTTCCTGGACGCCGTCCTGCTCGGCGTCACGCTCGGTGTGGTCGCGGTCGTCGGCGCGGGCGCTGCCCTGGTGCTGCCGAAGATCGGGCAGGCCGCCGAGCGCTCCCAGGCCGCGGTCGGGGAGATGTCCACCGGCCTGGAGCGGGTCTTCGGCGCCTTCCGCACGGTGAAGGCGTCCGGCGCCGAGGAGCGGGAGACCGCCCGCGTCGAGGCGTCGGCCCGGCGGGCGTGGCGGCATGGCGTGCGCGGCGCGAAGTGGGAGGCCCTGCGGGGAACGGCGGACAACCTCGCCGTCGAGCTGACGTTCCTCGCGGTGCTCGCGGTCGGCGGGGCGCGGGTGGCGTCCGCGGACATCCCCGGACGTGTCCTTCCGCTACGGCCCCGGGCTGCCGTACATCCACCAGCGGGTGAACTTCGAGGTGCCGGGCGCCGGGGTGACGGCCTTCGTCGGCCCTTCGGGCGCGGGCAAGTCGACGGTTCTCTCGCTCATCGAGCGGTTCTACGAGACGACCGGCGGGCGCTTCCTGGTCGACGGCCGGGACATTCGGCAGTGGCCGCTGTCCGAACTGCGGTCCGCCATCGGATACGTCGAGCAGGACGCTCCGGTTCTGGCCGGCACGCTGCGGGAGAACCTGGTCTTCAGCGCGCCCGGCACTACGGACGACAAGATCCGTGCCGTCCTCGCCCGGACCAGGCTCGACACCCTCGCCGAACGTCTCCCGCACGGCCTGGACACCCTGGTCGGACACGACGGCTCGAAGCTGTCCGGCGGCGAGCGCCAGCGCGTCGCGATCGCCCGCGCCCTGCTGCGCAAGCCCCGGTTGCTGCTTCTCAGGATGCCGCGTGGCATCCAGCAGCTGGACCTGCGGTGGCCACAGGACGTTGTGAGCGCCCAGGAGCAGCAGCCCGAGGTGACCGGGGCACGAGATCAGCACGTGTCGAGAAGCCGGAGGATCTCGAACTCTGCTGGTGCGGTGCAGAACTCCGGATCGTCGGGACCGTTGACCCGGGCATCGCACGTTTCGACGTGGTCGGACAGAGAGGAATCATCCGTGCCCACAGGTTGGCAGCGTCACGCCATCACCGAGGCGAGCTGGCGGCCGTAGCCCGTCGCCGTCCCACCCGCGCTGTCGGTGGCGGGTGCGAGGCTTGGCCGGATGAGCACCGATGACGGGCAGCTGCTGCGCGACCGGGTGTAAGCGGCTGCGACCACAACGACCCCCACCCCGGCCCGCTGCCGCACCAGATGTACGCCGCGCTGATCGGCGGCCCGCTGGACGGCCTGCTGCTCGACATCACGGGCTGGCGGCCGGAACGTATCCGCGTCCATCGTCGGGCGGGGAAGTGGGGCGTGAGGGACGGTTCTTCGGCCTGCTCGTCTCCGGCAGCGGTTGGCGGCTGGTTCAGGCGGTGGTGTGGTTGTCCTGACGTGTGCTGAGCGCGGCTTCGGTGCTGGGGTGGGCCGGCAGGATGGTGTCCATGCCGGTGACGTTGAGCAGGCGGCTCAATCGGTCGGGGATGGCTGCCAGGGTGAGGGAGCCGTCGGCGTCTTTGGCGCAGCGCCAGATGCCGATGAGGGCGCCGAGGCCGGAGGAGTCGCAGAAGGTGACGCCTGCCAGGTCGGCAATCAGGTGGGGGTGTCCGTCGGCGATGAGTTCGAGGGCGCGGGTCCGTACGGCGGGTGCGGCGGCGATGTCGAATTCGCCTGACAGCGCGATCACGGCCAGGGCGCCGTCGGTGTGCGGAACATCAATGTGGAAGGGAGCGGTCATGGGCGTCGGTTCTCCTGCCCGACAAAGACGTCGGCGATCGGGGCGGCGGCGCTGTGAGCGGTGGTGGTGATGCCCGCGGGAGCGGCATCTGCGGTGGGTACGGAGAGGGCCAGCAGGGCGATGTCATCGCGTTCGGTGTCGGGGAGGGTGTCCAGGAGAGCGACGGTGTCCTCGATCAGGGTGCCGGCGCTGACCGGGGCCGGCCGCTGAGCCAGGAAGCCGGTCAGGCCCGTGTCGGCGAGCATGTGGCCGTCGGCGGTGCGGGCCTCGGTCAGCCCGTCGGTGTACAGCAGCAGTCCCTCGCCGGGTGCCAGGTGCAGGGTGCGTGAGGCGAAGGCGGCTTCGGCGAACGCGCCGACCAGCATGCCGCCCTTGGCGCGGACCGCCTTCACCTGTACGCCGCCGCTCTCGGCGGGGCTGAGATGGTAGGCGGGCGGGTGGCCACCGGTGGCCAGCGTGACCGTGAAACCGCCGTCTTGGGCAGGATCAAGCAGGCCGAAGACGGCGGTGCAAAAGCGGGTGCCGACCGCCGCGTCCAGCAGCAGCGCGGTGTTCAACGCCTTCAGCGCGGCCGTCGGGTCCGCGTCGACGAGAGCTGCGGCCCGCAGCGTGTAGCGGGTCAATGAGGTGACAGAGGCGGCTTCGGCGCCCTTGCCGCACACATCGCCCAGGAAGAACGCCCACCGGCCTCCGCCGACGGGGAAGACGTCGTAGAAGTCGCCGCCCACTTCCTGGGGGGAGGCGGTCTTGTAGTGGCAGGCCAGCTCCAGTCCCGGTACCGCGGGCAACGCGGGAGGCACCAAGGTGCGCTGCAAAGTGGAGGCGAACGCGGCGATGGCCGCCTTGTCCCGCTCCGCGCGCTGCCGGGCCTCTTCCTCCGCCTGGCGTTTGTCCTGCTCGACCTTGCGGCGCTCCTGCTCGGCGCGCACCACGTGCAGCGCCGACAGCCGCAGCTCAAGCTGGTCACGCACCACCGCCGCCAGGTCCGCGAGCGTGGCCGAATCCGCCTCGCTGATCTCGCGGGGGCTGGTGTCCAGGACGTTGACCGTGCCCAGCCGGTACCCGTCGGCCGTGATGATCGGAGCGGCGGCGTAGAACCGCACCCCCATCGGGCCGGCCACCAGCGGATTGGAACAGGCGACCGGGTCGAGCAGGGTGTCGGGGATGACGGTGGTGTCATCGGTGAGCACGGCTGATGCACACAGGCCCGGATCGCGGCCGATCTCGGTGACGCCTTCCAAGCCGTGTGTGGCTTTGAACCAGATCCGGTCCTCGTCCACGATCGTCACCGTCGCCACCGGCACCTCGAACAGCCGCGCGGCCAGCGCCGCGACCCGGTCATAGGCGCCGTCTGGAGGAGTGTCGAGAATGTCGTACCGGCGCACCGCCGCCATCCGCGCCGCCTCGGCCGACACGGCCAGAGGAGCGTTCGGTGTTATGGCAGACGGACTCGCTTGTTCCGGCATGTTCCTCGTTTCGTCATCCCCCCCGGGAGGCGCCGACCAGACAGTCAGCAACCCTGGAACCCTATCGAACAGCGAGCCCGGCGCTCTTCAGCCTTGCGCAGCCAGAGCATGCCTGACCTGGCTCCCCGCAGCACGAGAAGCCCTGGTGCCCTGATCGGGACGGCTTCGCCGGCTGCCGTTCGGGCACGGGTCAAGCCCTTTCCGTGCCTGTGCCTGTCGCTGCAACTCGCTCTGCTCAGGTCTTGCCGGCGGGCCTCGGCAGGCCGTCTGTGCGCACGAACATCCAGAAGACAGACATGCCCGCCCGAAGATCGGAGACCCGTATGAACAGCCCTTCGGAGCCCCGAGAGCGAGACGGAGTGCCATGGACGCCGAACGCAAACACCTGCAAGACGAAGCCGACCTGAACGCCTTGGCCATCGAACGGACCTGGAATTTCGCCGGAGAACTGAGCGATGTGACTCAGGCACGCCAGAGGGCAGCGGTCTTTCTTCGCGCTCTGGTGCTGGTGAAGCCACCGGCCTCACCAGAGGCCTACGATGATGTACTCCTGGTGGTCACCGAGCTGGCCTCCAACGCCTTCACGTATGCGCCAGGCCCCTTCAGCCTCCGTCTTTGCGCAGTGGCCGACACCGTCGAGGTGGCTCTGACGGATACCAGCCCCGCAAAGCCCGAGCCCCGGCCGTCCGATCTCACCGGTCGGGGCGGCATTGGATGGCACCTGATCAACGCCATCGCCGAGCAGACCATCACCCTGCCCGAAGACGGGGGCAAGACCGTGCACGCCTTCCTCCTCTGGCGATGACGACATCCGGGGAGGCGTTCTCCCGCCTGGCCCCCCGCGTTCACTTCTTCTGCATCGGTCTCGAAACTCGTCGGACGACGGCGGGCGCACGCTCTCGGGGAAGGAACTGCGTACCTTTTTGTGTGAAGCGCGGAATGCCGGGCAGATGATGCCCCGGAAGCGCGGTAGTAGCCATCACAAAGGGGACGGGACGCATGGTCACTGTGACGGTCGGAGAGCAGACGCAGGCGCACCGAGTGGAGAAGGTCGCCGAGCGTGCGTACGCGGATCCGTCGTCGGTGGCGCCGAAGGACGCGCGGGCGATCTCCCGGCGCTTCTTCGACCGGCTGGGCGAGCTGGAGGAGGGCACGCACGAGTACCAGTACGTGCGCAACTGCCTGATCGAGATGAACCTCTCCCTGGTGCAGTACGCGGCCTCGCGTTTCAA
>NZ_JBEXWC010000033.1:0-65356 GCF_040629635.1 Streptomyces sp. NPDC005898
GGCGTAGGGGCCTGGCTGTGCCGCCGCTGCGCGGCGGATGTTTCCCGCCCACCCACCCGATTGCCCCACGTGGGGCGGCTGGCGTAGGGGCCAGGGAGTGGTGTCAGTTCCGGCCACGGCGGGTCAGGGCCAGGCCGCCGGCGCCTGTGAGGAGGAGCAGGACCGCGCCGCCCGCCACGTATGGCGTGGCCGAGCTGCCGCCGGTCTCGGCGAGGTTCGCCTCGGGGGCCTTCGGCGCGGCCGGCTTCGCCGGTTCGCCCTGCGGCTTCGCGCCGCCCGGCCGCCGCGCCGGCTCCGGCGCCTCGCAGCCGGCCCCCGCCAGTTTCACCGTTCCCTCGACCTCGGCGACGTTCAGCTTCAGCGGGTTCACCGACACCTTGAGCTCCAGCGCGGACGCCGCCGCCGTACGCGACGTCGTGTGCGTCTTCGACAGGTCGAGCCGCACCTCCCCGACCCCGGGGACCTTGACCTCCGTCGCCTGTCCGGCGCTCAGCGTGACCTTCTTGCCGAGCACGGTCACCCCGCCCAGGACGTTCGCCTCGGCGACGGGCCGCTTGCCCGTCTCGCAGACGGCCTTGGCGGTGACCTGGTCGACCTCGACGAGGGAGAGCAGCGGCAGCCCCGGCACGTGCATCTTGGCCCGCACGACGCTGCTGCGGCCCTCGGCCCGGCCGCCCTCGACGGTCGCCTTGGCCGTGGCGACGTCCGCGCGCAGCACGGTGAACGGCCGTCCGCCGTCGATGCCGTCCAGGCGGGCGGTGAGCGCCGTCTTGTCGGCGGAGGCGGGGGCCTGCACTTCGTTGAGGGAGACCCGGAGCGGGACGCGCACGGTCTTGTCGAGCAAGGAGACGTCGAGCCCGGTCCGCAGGACGACGGCGTCGGCGCGGCCGCCGCGGTCGTGGTCGCCGCCGGTCGCCTGCGCGGTCCCGGCGCCCGTGAGCGCCGCGGGACCGGCGGCGAGGGCGGTGGCGGTGGCCACGACGGCGAGACGGCGGCGGGCGGGCATGCGGAAGGTGTTGCTGTTCAAGGTGGTGGAACCCCCACGGGAGACATGGGCCGTCGGCGGCGCACGCCACATGGGGACATCACGTGCGCGCCGAGGGCGTCGCCCGCCATCGACGGGGGCGACGCGGGAATCTTTACGCACTCAGAGTGAACAGTCAGCAACGAGACGTGAGTTCACTCCAAAGGGCGGTTTCCGACCTTGCTTTCGAATCTTCCGGCACGTGCGTTCCCCGGAACCACCCGTTGCTCACCCGCTTCCGGTACGGCGGCTGTCCAACGCCCCCGAATCAGCCCGGACAAACGAGGGGCGCGGCTCTCGCGTAACGCCCGGTCAACCTGCCGCCTCCGTCGAGGGGTTCCGGCTAGCTCACCACTCTGCCGTTCAGGACCACCCGCCGCGGTGCCGCGAGGACCCGTACGTCCTGGCGGGGGTCCGACTCGTAGACCACGAGGTCGGCCGGGGCGCCCTCGGTGAGGCCGGGGCGGCCGAGCCAGGCGCGGGCGGACCAGGTCGTCGCGGAGAGCGCGGCCAGGGGCGGGATGCCGGCGCGGGTCAGCTCGGCGACCTCGGCGGCGACCAGGCCGTGCGGCAGGGAGCCGCCCGCGTCGGTGCCGGTGAAGACGGGGATGCCGGCGTCGTGGGCGGCGCGCACCGTGTCGTAGCGGCGGGCGTGCAGCCTGCGCATGTGGGCCGACCAGCGGGGGAACTTCTTCTCGCCGCCCGCGGCCAGGTCGGGGAAGGTGGCGATGTTGACGAGGGTCGGCACGATCGCGACCCCCCGCTCGGCGAAGAGCGGGATGGTGTCCTCCGTCAGGCCCGTGGCGTGCTCGACGCAGTCGATGCCCGCCTCGACCAGGTCCCGCAGGGAGTCCTCGGCGAAGCAGTGGGCGGTGACGCGGGCGCCGAGCCGGTGCGCCTCGGCGATCGCCGCCCGGACCGCGTCGCGCGGCCAGCAGGCCGTCAGGTCGCCGGCCTCGCGGTCGATCCAGTCGCCGACGAGCTTGACCCAGCCGTCGCCGCGCCGGGCCTCCTGGGCGACGTACGCGACGAGCTCCTCGGGCTCGATCTCGTGGGCGTAGTTGCGGATGTAGCGGCGCGTGCGGGCGATGTGCCGGCCCGCCCGGATGATCTTCGGCAGGTCCTCGCGGTCGTCGATCCAGCGGGTGTCGGAGGGCGAGCCCGCGTCCCGCAGGAGCAGGGCGCCGATCCCGCGGTCGGTCAGCGCCTGCTTCTCGGCCGTGTCGGCGTCGACGGGGCCGTGCGCGTCCAGGCCGACGTGGCAGTGCGCGTCGACCAGGCCGGGCAGTGCCCAGCCCTCGACGGTGACCGTCTCGGCGGCCGGGGCGACGGGCCGCTGATAGGTCACCCTGCCCCCGACGACCCACAGTTCGTCCCGTACGTCCTCGGGCCCGACGAGCACCCGCCCCTTCACGTGCAGCACCGCGTGATCACTCATGGCAGCAGCTTAGGAGGCGCTCCGGGCGGGCGGTACGGGGCGCTGGGAACGCCGCCGCACGGGCCGGTCGGTACGCTCGTACCGCAGCCCGGACGAACTCGTGAGCGAAGTGAGCAGTGACGTGAGCAGTACTGTGACGCACCCCTTTTTGGATCTGGCGCCGCTGAGCGCCCAGCACTTCGCCGCCATCGAGGCGCGGGTGGCCCGGCTGCTCGACACCGGGCAGGACGTCGTGATCATGCAGGGTGAGGCCCTGCTGCCCCTGGAGGGATGCATCCGGGGCGTCGCGGGACCCGGCACGACCGCGCTGAACGTGATCACCGGCCCCTACGGGCAGACCTTCGGCGACTGGCTGCGGGACTGCGGTGCCACGGTCGTCGATCTCGCCGTGCCGTTCCACACGGCCGTCACCGCCGACCAGGTGCGCCGGGCCCTCGCCGAGCACCCGGAGATCGACTTCGTGTCGCTGGTGCACGCCGAGGCCGCCACCGGCAACACCAACCCGGTCGCGGAGATCGGTGAGGTCGTGCGCGCGCACGGCGCCCTGTTCATGCTGGACGCGGTCGCCTCGGTGGCCGCCGAGCCGCTGCTGCCCGACGCGTGGGGCGTGGACCTGTGCGTGATCGGCGCGCAGAAGGCGATGGGCGGCCCCGCGGGTGTCTCCGCGGTGTCGGTGAGCGAGCGGGCCTGGCAGCGCATCGCCGCCAACCCGCGGGCGCCCCGCCGCTCCTACCTCTCCCTCCTGGACTGGAAGGAGCGCTGGATCGACGCCGGCCGCAAGGCCCTGCTGCACGCGCCCGCGCAGCTGGAGATGCTGGCCCTGGAGGCCTGCGTGGAGCGTATCGAGACCGAGGGCCTGGCCGCCGTGACGGCGCGGCACGCCACCGCTGCCGCCGCCACCCGCGCGGGCGCGCTCGCGCTCGGCGGCGGCCTCGCGCCCTATGTGCGCGAGGCCGTGGACGCGGCGCCGGTCGCCACCACCCTGCGCACTCCCGCCGGCACCGACGCCTCGGAGCTGGTCGCCAAGGCGCTGGCCGCCGACCCGGTGCTGCCGCTGGTCGCCGGGGGCGGGGCGCTGGCCAGGGAGATGATCCGGGTCAACCACTACGGGCCGGACGCGACGCGCGGTGTCGTGCACGCCTGTCTGGCGGCCCTCGGCGCCGCGATGGGTGAGGCCGGTCTCACGGTCGACCTGGAGGCGGCCCGGCGCGCGGTGACCGACGCCTGGCGCTGAGCGGCCCCCGGCCGTCCGAGTCGCTGCCGGGAGCCCCGCGGGCGGCTCTTCCCCCGCGGGGTCCTCGCATGGCAGCGTGCGGGGCATGACCACGCTTCCGGACGGCCGCCGCATCCCGCCCCCGACCGCCGACGAGCCCGCCATGCTGGCGGGTTGGCTCGACATGCACCGCGCGACGCTCGCCCTGAAGTGCGCGGGCCTCGACGACGAGCAGACGCTGCGTACGCCGGTCGAGCCGTCCACCCTCTCGCTGTTCGGCCTGGTGCAGCACCTGGCCGAGGTCGAACGGAACTGGATCCAGCGGGTGTTCGCCCGGCGCGAGGCGCCGCCGCTCCACCGGGACCCGAGCGGCTTCACCCCGGACCGGTCCCGGACGTTCGCCGAGGTGCTCGCGGTGTGGGAGGGCGAGGTCGCCGTGAACCGCGAGATCTGCGCGGGGCGTTCGCTGGACGACACGGGGCGGCTCGGGCCTCAGGAGGCGGCCGTCCTGGGCGGCGCGGAGGCGGTCAGCCTCCGCTGGATCCTGGTCCACCTCATCGAGGAGTACGCGCGGCACAACGGCCACGCGGATCTCTTGCGGGAACGCATCGACGGCGTGACGGGAACATGAATCGGGCGTTCCCGCAAAGCTCTCACCGAGCATCGTCCCGCAATTCCCCCGCGCATTCTCACGAATTCTTTAACAGCACAGCTTGCAGTCTCCTCCTGCCCGATTTCCACGACCCTAAACACTAAGGTTTCGTCAGGGCCGAACGGCGTGATTCGAGCGCATCACGAGGAGGTTTCCCTCGTGTGACACACTCCACATCGCACCCTTTTCATCCCTGTATGTCCAGGTCAAATCGGGCCATATCGTGAACTCCTCATGTGTGCGCACACCTACGCGCGATAACACATGACAAGCGCTGGCGTAACCCCTCCCCCCGATGCAATTCAAGAAATTGCTCGGTAAATTCACTTCGCATGACCGCTGCACAAGCCGATCTACCGACCGACCTGCGAGCGAAATTCCTGGAAATGCCGGAGGGGCTGCGACTCGACACCCCCGCTGTCGCCGACGGCGCCGCCATCTGGCGGATCGCCCGCGACTCCAAGGTGCTGGACCTCAACTCTTCGTACAGCTACCTGCTGTGGTGCCGCGACTTCGCGGCGACCTCGGTGGTGGCCCGGGGCGCCGACGGCGAGCCGGCCGGTTTCGTCACCGGCTACATCCGGCCCGAGCGCCCGGACACCCTGCTGGTCTGGCAGGTGGCCGTCGACCACGAGCAGCGCGGCCGCGGCCTCGCCGGGGCCCTGCTCGACGGGCTGACCGCGAAGGTCGCCGCCGAACGCCGGCTGACCACGATCGAGACGACCATCACGCCGGACAACACGGCGTCCGAGCGGCTCTTCCTCTCCTACGCGCGACGGCACGGCGCGTCGGTCGAGCGGAAGGTCCTCTTCGACGCGGGTCTTTTCCCTGATGACGGGCACGAGTCAGAGGTGCTCTACCGCATCGGCCCGATCGGCCACTGAGCCCCGGCGCCCTCGCTGCCCTCCCCCCGCACGTCCATACCCCCCACTCCCACGACTTTCCATCTCCCAGGAGATCCGCTGTGACCATCACCCAGCCCGACCTGAGCGTCTTCGAGACCCTGGAGTCGGAGGTGCGCAGCTACTGCCGCGGTTGGCCTACGGTTTTCGACCGCGCGCAGGGCAGCCGCATGTACGACGAGGACGGCCATGAGTACCTCGACTTCTTCGCCGGGGCCGGCTCGCTCAACTACGGGCACAACAACCCGGTGCTCAAACGCGCGCTGATCGACTACCTGGAGCGCGACGGCGTCGTGCACGGCCTCGACATGTCGACGAGCGCGAAGCGCAACTTCCTGGAGTCGTTCCAGAACATCATCCTGCGCCCGCGCGACCTGCCGTACAAGGTCATGTTCCCGGGCCCGACGGGCACCAACGCCGTGGAGTCGGCGCTGAAGCTGGCCCGCAAGGTCAAGGGCCGCGAGTCGATCGTGTCGTTCACGAACGCCTTCCACGGCATGTCGCTCGGCTCGCTCGCGGTGACCGGCAACGCCTTCAAGCGGGCGGGCGCCGGCATACCGCTGGTGCACGGCACGCCGATGCCGTTCGACAACTACCTCGACGGCCAGACCCCCGACTTCATCTGGTTCGAGCGGCTCCTTGAGGACCAGGGCTCGGGCCTCAACCAGCCCGCCGCCGTCATCGTGGAGACGGTGCAGGGCGAGGGCGGCATCAACGTCGCCCGCGCCGAGTGGCTGCGCAAGCTCGCCGACGTGTGCGAGCGCTGGGACATGCTCCTGATCGTCGACGACATCCAGATGGGCTGCGGCCGCACCGGCGCCTTCTTCTCCTTCGAGGAGGCGGGCATCACGCCGGACATCGTGACGGTGTCGAAGTCCATCAGCGGCTACGGCATGCCGATGTCGCTGTGCCTGTTCAAGCCGGAGCTGGACGTCTGGGAGCCGGGCGAGCACAACGGCACCTTCCGCGGCAACAACCCGGCGTTCGTCACCGCCGCCGCCGCCCTCGAGACGTACTGGACCGACGGTTCGGCCATGGAGAAGCAGACCCGCGCCCGCGGCGAGCAGGTCGAGCAGGCGCTGGCCGCCATCGTCGAGGAGAACCGGACCGAGATCAAGGAGTTCCGCGGCCGCGGCCTGGTCTGGGGCATCGAGTTCCTGGACAAGGACCGCGCGAGCGCCGTGGCGAAGCGGGCCTTCGAACTGGGCCTGCTCATCGAGACCTCCGGCCCCGAGGGCGAGGTCGTCAAGCTCCTCCCGGCGCTGACGATCACCCCCGACGAGCTGGACGAGGGGCTGCGCACGCTGGCCCGGGCGGTCCGCGAGACCGCCTGAGCGAGCGAGAGTCCGAGCCCCGCACGACGTAAGAGAAAAGGAAACACCACACCGTGATCGTCCGTTCGTTCAAGGACATTGAAGGCACCGACCGGCATGTGAAGGCCAAGTCGGGTACCTGGGAGAGCAAGCGCATCGTCCTCGCCAAGGAGCGTGTCGGGTTCTCCCTGCACGAGACCATCCTGTACGCGGGCACGGAGACGTCGATGTGGTACGCCAACCACATCGAGGCCGTCGTCTGCACCAAGGGCGAGGCCGAGCTGACCGACGACACGACCGGCGAGAAGTACACGATCACGCCCGGCACGATGTACCTGCTCGACGGGCACGAGAAGCACACCATGCGGATCAAGGAGGACTTCCACTGCCTGTGTGTCTTCAACCCGCCCGTCACCGGCCGTGAGGACCACGACGAGAACGGCGTGTACCCGCTGCTGACGGAGGACGACGAGGGCTGAGTGCCGCGCGCCGGTCGGCCGAGTCGGCCGACATCCCGCACAGGGCCGTACGAGAGGAGAGGCAGGCAACACCATGACCACCGCACCCGAACGCACCATTGACCTGTACCCGACCCGAGGCGCCGAAGAGGTGCTCATCGAACGCAAGGACCCGGTGGTGTGGTCCGAGCCGGGTACGCGGGGGCCGATCGCGGCCGGGGATCTCGCGGGGTTCGAGCGGGACGGCTTCCTGGCCATCGACCAGCTGATCACCTCGGACGAAGTGGCCACGTACCACGCCGAGTTGGAACGGCTCATGCACGATCCCGCGATGCGCGCGGACGAGCGTTCCATCGTCGAGCCGCGCTCGCAGGAGATCCGCTCGATCTTCGAGGTGCACAAGATCAGCGAGCTGTTCGGCAAGCTGGCGGCCGACCCGCGCGTGGTGGGCCGGGCCCGGCAGATCCTCGGCTCCGACGTGTACGTCCACCAGTCGCGGATCAACGTGAAGCCGGGGTTCGGGGCCTCCGGGTTCTACTGGCACTCGGACTTCGAGACCTGGCACGCCGAGGACGGCCTGCCCAACATGCGCACCGTCTCGGTGTCGATCGCGCTGACGAAGAACCACGACACCAACGGCGGTCTCATGATCATGCCGGGGTCGCACAAGACGTTCCTCGGCTGCGCGGGCGCCACGCCGAAGGACAACTACAAGCGCTCGCTCCAGATGCAGGACGCGGGCATCCCGTCGAACGAGACGCTGACGCACCTCGCGTCCGAGCACGGCATCCGCCTCTTCACCGGCGAGGCCGGCTCGGCCACCTGGTTCGACTGCAACGCCATGCACGGCTCCGGGGACAACATCACGCCCTACCCGCGGTCGAACGTCTTCATCGTCTTCAACAGCGTGGAGAACACCGCCGTCGAGCCGTTCGCGGCGCCGGTGCGCAGGCCCGAGTTCATCGGGGCGCGGGACTTCACCCCGGTGGGGTGACCTGGCGCAGACGGGCCGGTGGTCCGGCACCCCCCGTGGGTGCCGGACCACCGGCCTTTTAGTCGGTGCTACAGCTTTGTCGGTGTCACAGCTTTGTCGGTGTTACAGCGCCGGGTAGTCCGTGTATCCCTTCTCCGCGCCGCCGTAGAAGGTCGCCGGGTCGGGTGTGTTGTACGGGCCGCCGGCCTGCAGGCGGGCCGGCAGGTCGGGGTTGGCGAGGAAGAGCGCGCCGAACGCGATGATGTCCGCGGTGCCGTCCTCGACGAGGGCGAGGGCGTCCTGGCCGGTGGGGCCCTCGGTCCGCGGGTTCAGGATGAGCGTCCCGCCGAAGTCCCGGCGCAGCCGGTCGGTCAGCTCGCGGATCTCGCCCGCCTCCAGGATGTGCAGGTACGCGAGGTCCAGCGCCGCCAGCTCCTTGACCAGCGCGGTGTACGTCGGCTCCGGGTCGGGCTCGGCGATGTCGTTGAAGGGGTTGCCGGGCGAGAGGCGGATGCCGGTGCGGGCGGCACCGATCTCCGCGCTGACCGCCTTGGCGACCTCGACGGCGAAGCGCAGGCGGTTCTCCACGGAGCCGCCCCACGCGTCGGTGCGCAGGTTGGTGTTGGGCGCGAGGAACTGGTGGATGAGGTAGCCGTTGGCGCCGTGCAGTTCCACCCCGTCGAAGCCCGCGTCGATCGCGCCCCGCGCGGCGGCGGCGAAGTCGGCGATGGTGGCGCGGATCTCGGCGTCGGTCAGCTCGCGCGGGGTGACGAAGTCCTTGGGGCCCTCGGCGGTGTAGACCTGGCCCGTGGCGGCGACCGCGGAGGGCGCGACGTTGACCTCGCCCTCGGGGAGCAGGACCGGGTGGCCGATACGGCCGACGTGCATGAGCTGGGCGAAGATCGTGCCGCCCGCCGCGTGGACGGCGTCGGTTACCTTGCGCCAGCCGGCGATCTGCTCGGGGCTGTGCAGGCCCGGCGTATCGGGATATCCCTGGCCGACCACAGAAGGCTGGATGCCCTCGGTGATGATCAGGCCGGCGGAGGCGCGCTGGGCGTAGTACTCGACGGTCAGGTCCGTGACCACACCGCCCTGGCCTGCGCGGCTTCGTGTCATGGGGGCCATGGCGATGCGGTTGGCGAGCGAGGTTCCGGACAGGTCGATCGGGTCGAACGCGGTGGTCATCAGAACTCCCTGACAAGATTTATGTGGTCGGCCAAGTAACGCGCCGGACTGCACTGTAACCCATTCCTTGGCCGACCAAGGTAAACTTTTCGGAAGACGTCCGATGACCCGCAGGAGCACGTGATGAAGGCCGACCCCGCACCGACCGAAGCGGCCGACCCCGCCTGTCCCCCCGGGCTCCCCCAGGTGGCCGGGGCGGGCCCCGTCAGTCACGCGCTCAGCCGGGTGGCGCGGCTGCACCGCATCGCCGCGGGCAAGGTCCTGAAGGGGGTCGGCCTCTACCCGGGCCAGGAGTTCGTGATGATGCACCTGTGGGACGCCGGTCCGGTGCGGCAGTCCGAGCTGATCAAGGCCGTGGACCTCGACCCGTCGACGGTCACCAAGATGCTCCAGCGCCTGGAGCAGTCGGGGCACGTGCGCCGGCGCCCCGACCCGGCCGACCGCCGGGCGGTGCTCGTCGAGGCCAGCGACGCGAGCTGCGGGCTGCTCGCGCAGGTGGAGCGGGCCTGGGGCGAGCTGGAGGGGCACACGCTGGCCGGCCTGGACGAGGCCGAGCGCGGGGAGCTGCTGCGGCTGCTCACCCGGGTGGAGACGAACCTCTGCACGGAGACGGCGGACTGCCCCGAGCGCCGGGCGGAGGAGGCGACACGGGAGCGGGCGTCGCGCCGCTGAGCCGACGCCTGGCGGGGCCCTTTCTGCCGGCCGCGGGGGCCGTCGGGCGGACGGCAGTTCCGTCGGGCGGACGGTCCGTCGGGCGGACGGCAGTTCCGCCGCGGGGGCCGTCAGCCGGGCGGGCGTTCCACCGGGCGGGCCATCGGCCGGGCGGGCGTTCCACCGGGCGAGCCGTCGGCCGGACGGCCATTCCGCGCCGGGCGGGCCAACGACCGTACAGCCCTGCCGCCAGACGGTCGGCCTGCCGCGCGGGCCGTACCGCCGCGCGGGCCGGCGGCCGTACAACCCTGCCGCCAGACGGTCGGCCTGCCGCGCGGGCGGTCGACCGGACGGCCATTCCGCCGCGCGGACCGTCGGCCGGGCGGCCATTCCGTGCCGGGCGGCCGTGCCGCCGGGCGGGCCGGTGGCCGTACAGTCCTGCTGCCAGGCGGTCGGCCTGCCGCGCGGGCGGTCGACCGGACGGCCATTCCGCCGCGGGGGCCGTCGGCGGGGCGGTTGGGTCGGCGTGGGGGACGGCGGCGCCGGGGGGCTCAGTTCGACAGCGCGTCGAGGAGGCGGTCCACGTCCGCCTCGGTGTTGTAGAGGTGGAAGGTGGCGCGCAGGTGGCCGGCCCGGGCGGAGGCGATGATGCCCGCGCGGGCCAGTTCCGGCTCGCGGTCGGCGAGGCCGGGGACCGAGACGATCGCCGCGGTGCCCGGCACCGGGGTGTGGCCCAGTTCCGCGAGCCCCGCGCGGTAGCGCTCGGCGAGCGCCACGTCGTGCGCGTGGATCGCCGCGACGCCCACCTCCTCGACGAGCGAGAGCGCCGCCGCGGCCCCGTGGTAGGCGAGGAAGGCCGGCGGTTCGTCGAACCTGCGGACGTCCGGGGCCACTTCACCGATCGGGCCGTACGTCGACTCCCAGCCGTCGGCCGCCGCGAGCCAGCCGCCGTGCAGCGGCACCAGGGACTCCTGCGCCGCCTCGCCCACCGTGAGGAAGGACGTGCCGCGCGGGCAGAGCAGCCACTTGAAGGCGCCGGTGACGGTGTAGTCGTACGCCCCGGCGTCGAACGGCAGCCAGCCCACCGACTGGGTGGCGTCGGCGAGGGTGCGCGCGCCGTGGGCGGCCGCCGCCTCGCGTATCGCGGCGCAGTCCGCCGTCCTGCCGTCGGCCGACTGGACGGTGGAGAACGCCACCAGCGCGGTCCGGGGGCCGACCGCGTCGGCGAGTTCCGCCAGCGGCGCGAACCTCGGCTCGAGATCTCCCCGGAGCACGAAGGGGTTGATCAGGGACGAGAAGTCGCCCTCGGGGAAGAGCACTTCGGCGCCCGCCGGGAGCGACGCGGCGATCAAACCGACGTGCACGGCCACCGAACCGCCCGTCGCCACCCGCGAGGGGTCCACGCCGACCAGACGCGCGAAGGACCGGCGCGCCGCGTCGACCGTGGCGAAGTCGCCGGAGCCGACGCGCCCGCCGGAGGCGATCTCCGCCGTCAGGGCCCCGACGGCCTCGGCGGCGCGGCGCGGCAGCAGGCCGTAGCTCGCGGTGTTGAGGTAGGTCGTCGTCGGGGCGAACTCCCCCGCGAGGCCGGTGCCGTCGCTGATCCCCATGAGTGTCATGAAGATCAACCTACGTGAGCGGTCAGCCCTGCGGAACCGCACATCCGTCCGGCCCGCACGCCTCGCCGCCGTCGCTGTCCGCGAGGGTGGTCAGCGGCGAGCGGTTGCCCCACGCCTGCTCCAGGGCCTGCGCGAAGACCTCGGCGGGCTGGGCCCCGGAGACGCCGTAGGTGCGGTCGAGGACGAAGAACGGCACGCCGGTCGCGCCCAGTTCGGCGGCCTCGCGCTCGTCGGCGCGCACGTCGTCGGCGTACTTCGCGGGGTCGGCGAGCACGGCACGCACCTCGTCGGCGTCCAGGCCGGCCTCGACGGCGGCCGCCACGACGCGCTCGTCGTCCTCGAAGACGGACCGCTCCTCGGCGAAGTTGGCGCGGTAGAGCAGGCCGATCAGCTCGTCCTGCCTGCCGCGCTCCTTGGCGAGGTGCAGGACGCGGTGCATGTCGAAGGTGCTGCCGTGGTCGCGGCCCTCGGTGCGGTACTCCAGGCCCTCCGCCGCGGCGTTCTCGCCGAGCCGGCGCTCGCCCTCGCGGGCCTGGTCCTCGCTCATGCCGTACTTGCGCATGAGCATCGGGATCACCGGGCCGCTGTCACCCTTGGCGCGGGTGGGGTCCAGCTCGAAGGAGCGGTGCACGACCTCGACGCCGTCGCGGTGCGGGAAGGCGGCGAGGGCCCTCTCGAAGCGGGCCTTGCCCACGTAGCACCAGGGGCAGGCGATGTCGCTCCAGATCTCGACGCGCATGTGTGGCTCTTTCCGGGTCGTGCGGTACGCGGCCGCGGCGGTACGCGGCGGTCGGTGCGGAGGGAGCCTCCGCTCAGGGCGTCAACGCACGGGCAAAGCGGCTCATTCCCCCGCCGCGAACTTTCCCGCGTTCGCCCTGACCCAGGTCCGCAGGTGGGCGAGCGGCTCCAGGGCGCCGCGGCCGAGGCCGGTCAGCTCGTACTCGACGCGGGGCGGGACCTCGGCGTACACGGTGCGCGTGACCAGGCCTTTCTCCTCCAGGCGGCGCAGGGTCTGGGTGAGCGCCTTGGGGCTGACGCCCTCCAGCTTGCGGCGCAGTTCGCCGAAGCGGCGCGGGCCGTCCTCCAGGGCGGTGATGGCGAGCCCCGTCCACTTGTGGACGAGCAGCTCGAAGACCTCGCGGCCGGGGCAGAGCAGGCCGTAGATGTCGTGCGGCCGAGCGGCCGCGCCGGGGCGCTCATCAGGGGTCTGACCAGTCATGGTTCCCCCAATATAGTTGGGTCCCTTGCGGGTGACCGGGCGGTCCGCCCTACGGTCCCGCTCATGACTTCTCCCGGCTTCTCCTCCGTCTCCCCCCTCTCCCGCCTCTCCCCCTCCTCGCCCGTGCGGGTCGGCCTCGTCGGCCTGTCGGCCCGGGGCGGCTGGGCGTCCCGCTCCCATCTGCCGGCGCTCTCGCGCCTCAAGGGGTACGAGCTGCGCGCCCTGTCCGCGTCGAGCGAGGCGTCCGCGCGGGCGGCGGGCGAGAAGTACGGGGTGCCGCTGGCCTTCGGGTCGACCGGGGAACTCGTCCGCAGCGACGAGGTCGACCTCGTCGTGGTGAGCGTGCGGGTGCCGCTGCACCGCGAGGCGGTCCTCGCCGCGCTCGACGCGGGCAAGGCGGTCCTGTGCGAGTGGCCGCTCGGCAACGGCCTCGCCGAGGCCGAGGAACTGGCGGCGGCCGCGGACCGGGCCGGGGTGCGGACGTTCGTCGGGCTCCAGGCCCGTTCGGCGCCTCCGGTGCGGTACGTACGGGAACTGGTAGCCGAGGGCCGGGTGGGCGAGGTCCTGTCGACGAGCCTGGTGGCCTCGGGGCGCGGGTGGGGGCCCACGTTCGAGCCGAGCGGCGCCTATCTGCTGGACGAGCGGAACGGCGCCACGATGCTGACGATCCCCTTCGGGCACACCGTCGACGCGCTCACCATGGCCCTCGGGGAGTTCACCGAGGTCTCCGCGACGCTGGCGACGCGGCGTCCCGTCGTACGCGAGGCGGGCACCGGACGCGCCGCCCCGATGACGGCCGCCGACCAGGTGGCGATGTCGGGGCGGCTCGCCTCGGGCGCGGTCGTCTCGGCGCACTTCCGCTCCGGCCTGTCCCGGGGCACGAACTTCCACTGGGAGATCAACGGCACGGACGGGGACCTCGTCGTCACCGGCGAATCCGGCCACCTCCAGCAGGCGGCGGTGACCGTGCGCGGCGGACGCGGCACGGAGCGGGGCCTCACCGCACTCCCGGTGCCCGCACGCCACTTCGCCGTGCCGGAACTGGACGAGCTGCGCGCCGTGCCGTCGTACGAAGTGGCCTACAACGTGGGGGCGCAGTACGCCCGGATCCTCGGCGACCTGACGGAGGGCACCGCCCACACGCCGGACTTCGCGCACGCAGTGCGGCGCCACCGGCTGCTGGACGCGATCGGGCGGGCGGCGGCCACCGGGACCCGGGTGACGGTGTGAGGCCCGGGACGGCCGGGCCCCGCCCCGGGCCCGCCGCGGGTCAGTGCTCCAGCCGCCCGTCCACCCTCCTCGGCAGCCCCAGCGGGTTGGCGTCGCGCAGCTCCGGCGGGAGCAGGGCCTCGGGGGTGTTCTGGTACGCGACCGGGCGCAGCCAGCGCTCGATGGCCGTGCCGCCCACGGACGTCGACGTGGACGTGGTGGCGGGGTAGGGCCCGCCGTGGTGCTGGGCGGGCGCGACGGCGACGCCGGTGGGCCAGCCGTCCACGAGCACGCGCCCGGCGAGCGGGGTCACCTCGGCCAGGAGCTCGGCGCCGCGCGCGCTCACGCCCGCCGCCTCGTCGGTGGAGAGCTGCACCGTCGCGGTGAGGTTGCCGGGCAGGCGCGAGAGGACGGCGGTGATCTCCGCGTCGTCGGTGTAGCGCGCGACGACGGTGACCGGGCCGAAGCACTCCTCCAGGAGCAGGTCGTGCGGCCCTTCGCCCGCCAGGCGCGCGGCCGGGACCGTGAGGAAGCCGGCGCTGACGGTGTGCTCGCCGCCGGCGCCCGGGGTCACCGGGGCCTGGACGTCGGGGAGCGCGGCGCGCTCGTGTACCCCGGCGACGAAGTTGTCGCGCATCCGGTGGTCCAGGAGCACCCCGGCCTCGGTGTCGGCGACCGCCTCGGTCAGCGACTTCACGAACCGGTCGCCGGCCGCGCCCTCGGGGGCGAGGACGAGACCCGGCTTGACGCAGAACTGGCCGACGCCGAGCGTCATCGAACCGGCGAGTCCGGTGCCGATCTGCTCGCCGCGCTCGGCGGCGGCGGCCTCGGTGACCACGACGGGGTTGAGGGAGCCCAGCTCGCCGTGGAAGGGGATCGGCACCGGCCGGGCGGCGGCCGCGTCGAACAGGGCGCGCCCGCCGCGGATGGAACCGGTGAACCCGGCGCCGGCGATCAGCGGGTGCTTGACCAGCTCGACGCCCGCGTCGAAGCCGTGCACCAGGCCGAGGACGCCCTCGGGGATGTCGTGCCTGGCCGCCGCCCTGCGCAGCACGGAGGCGACCAGCTCGGAGGTGCCCGGGTGGTCGGGGTGGGCCTTGACGACGACGGGGCAGCCCGCGGCGAGCGCGCTCGCGGTGTCGCCGCCGGGCACGGAGAAGGCGAAGGGGAAGTTGGACGCGGAGTAGACCGCGACGACGCCGAGCGGGAGCTTGTAGCGCCGCAGGTCCGGGATGGGCGGGGTCGCCGAGGCGTCCGGGTGGTCGATGACGACGCCGAGGAAGGCGCCCTCGTCGACCAGGTCCGCGAAGGCCCGCAACTGGTAGCAGGTGCGCGCGAGTTCACCGGTGAGCCGGACCGGGCCGAGCGCGGTCTCCGCGTCGGCGACCTCCACGAGGTGGTCCTTCGCCTCGTCGAGCAGTTCGGCGGCGGTGCGCAGGAAGGCGGCGCGGACCACGCGGTCGGCGAGGGCGGGCGCCGCGTCCCGGGCCGCGCGGACCGCGCCGTCGACCTCCTCGGCCGTGGCTTCCACCGCAACCTGCTCGCGCTGCTTCCCGGTTCGGGGGTCGACACTCCAGACTGGTGCTGCTGCCACCGCGAATTCCCTTTCCAAAGGTGATGCCGGTCGTTCTGGCCGAGGTCTGCCGCTCACCAGCGCTGTTCGATATGCTGAACAACGTCTCCGCTGATGAACGGGCAGGGACTCGGAGCGTATTTCTCGGCGATCTAAGGGGTCAAGGGCGATGTCGGCTGGCGAGACCGGAGGCGGGGCGCAGGTCAAGTCCGCGGTGCGGACGGTGGAACTCCTCGAGTACTTCGCGGGCCGTCCCGGAATGCACTCCCTGGCGGCCGTCCAGGAGGCGGTCGGATACCCCAAGTCGAGCCTCTACATGCTGCTGCGCACCCTGGTCGAGCTGGGCTGGGTGGAGACGGACGCGACCGGCACGCGGTACGGCATCGGCGTGCGCGCCCTGCTGGTGGGCACCTCCTACATCGACGGCGACGAGGTGGTGGCCGCCGCGCGGCCGACCCTGGACCGGCTCTCCGACGACACCACCGAGACCATCCACCTGGCGCGGCTCGACGGCACGAACGTCGTCTATCTGGCCACCCGCCAGTCGCAGCACTATCTGCGGCCCTTCACCCGCGTCGGCCGCAGGCTGCCCGCGCACTCCACCTCGCTCGGCAAGGCGCTGCTCGCCACCTTCACCGACGAGCAGGTCCGCGCGCTGCTCCCCCAGGCGCTGCCCGCGCTCACCGAGCACACCATCACCGACCGCGAGAAGCTCATCGAGGAGCTGCACACGGTCCGCGAGCAGGGCTTCGCGGTGGACCGCGAGGAGAACACGCTCGGCCTGCGCTGCTTCGGTGTCGCCATCCCCTACCGCACCCCGGCCCGGGACGCGATCAGCTGCTCGGTGCCGGTGGCCCGCCTCACGCCCGCGCACGAGCAGATGGTCAAGGACGCCCTGTTCGACGCGCGCGACCGGCTGACCCTGGCGACTCGCCGACTCTGAGGCGGACAACGCCGGTTCGCCGCGGTCCTGGGCTCTGGGGCGGCCGGCTGCTGTTCGGTTCGCTCATGAGTCTCGGTGACGCCACGAGGCGGCCCCCCGGCGTCACGGTCCTCGCCTACGCTGTGCAGATGATCACCGGAACGCTCGTGGCCGCCGTCGGGGTGCGCTTCCTCACGGAGCGGGCGGGTTCCCCGGCGTGCGGGGCTTCGGCGTGAGGGGCCTCGGCATCGCGCTGTTCGGGCGCCGGGCGCGCCGCCGGTGGGTCCATCTGATCCTCGGCGGCGCGCTCGCCATGCCGTACGTCTTCGTCGGCTCGGTGATCGTCGGACCGCTCCTGAACGACGACCGCTTCTTCGGCTCGCTCACCTCTCAACTCGCCTCCTTCGCCGCCGGGTTGCCGCTGGCCGCGATCACCGCGCTGTTCTCGCTGACCCGCCCGATGTCGGTGGCCGCCGTCCGCGCCCTGTGCGGGGTGCCCGAGGGCGCTCTCGCCGAGGGACCCGCGCGGGGGCGGGTGGCACGCGGGCGGACCGCCGCGTGGTTCACCCTGCACCTGGGCCTCGGCGGGCTCGTCAGCGGCATGTCGCTGGCGCTGCCGCCGTTCGCGTGCGTCCTGCTGGCGGTGCCGTTCTTCGCCGTGTTCCGCGACAGCCGCATCGGCCTGCCCGAAGTCTTCGGCGAGCCCTGGCTGGTGGCGCTCTCGCCGGTCGTCGGCTGCGCCTCGCTGGTGGCGCTCGCCGCCTGCGCGGCCGCGTCCGGCGGACTCCTCGCGCGCTGGGCCCCGGCGCTGCTCGGGCCGACGCCCGCCGACCGGCTCGCGGCCGCCGAGCAGCGCGCCGCCGACCTCGCGGTGCGCAACCGCCTGGCACGCGAACTGCACGACTCGGTGGGCCACGCGCTGAGCGCCGTCACCCTCCAGGCGAGCGCGGCCCGCCGCGTCCTGGACCACGACCCGGAGTTCGTCCGGGAGGCGCTGGCCGCCATCGAGGACACCACGCGCCGCACGGTCGGCGAACTCGACGCCGTGCTCGGTGTGTTGCGGGAGGCCGACGACGCCCGCTCCACGGCGCCCGCGCCGACCCTCGCCACCGACCTGGACGGACTGCTGCGCCGCACCAGGGCGAGCGGTCTGCGGGTCGGCGCCACCGTCGCCCTGGAGCCGGACACCCTGCCCCCGCTGGTCTCCCGCGAGGCCTACCGCATCGTGCAGGAGGCGCTCGGCAACGCCCTGCGGCACGGCGGCGGGGACGCCCGGGTGAGCCTGCGCATCGCCCTGGACGGCCCCGACCTGGCCGTCACGGCCGAGAACCCGCTGCCGCCCCGCTCCCCCGCCACCCGCCCCGGCGGCGGCCACGGCCTGCGCGGCATCGCGGACCGGGCCCGGCTGCTCGGCGGCACGGCCGCGGCGGGCCCGGCGGACGGCGCCTGGCGACTGGACGTACGACTTCCGCTGAAGGGACACGCATGACGACCACCCCCACCCCCACCGCCATCCGGATCGTCCTCGCCGACGACGAGCGCATGGTGCGCACCGCCCTGCGCGCGATCCTCTCCGCGGAGGCGGGCATCGAGGTCGTCGGCGAGGCGGCGACCGGCGCCGAGGCCGTGTCGGTCGTGCGGCAGCTGCGGCCCGACGTCGTCCTGATGGACGTGCGGATGCCGGAGATCGACGGCATCCGCGCCACCGAGCAGATACTCCGGACGATGTCGGAGCCGCCGCGGATCGTGGTCGTGACGACCTTCGAGAACGACGCGTACGTGTACGAGGCGCTGCGCGCGGGCGCCGCCGGCTTCCTGCTCAAGCGGGCGGACGCGGACGCGCTCGTCCAGGCGGTGCGCGTGGTGGCGCACGGCGACTCGCTGCTGTTCCCCGCGGCGGTGCGCGCCCTGGCCGCCGAGTACGGGCGGGCGCGGCCGGCGCCGCCCGCGTGGGTGGCGCGGCTGACCGGCCGGGAGAGCGAGGTGCTGCGGCTGATGGCGGCGGGGCTGACCAACGCGGAGATCGCCGGACGGATGGGGGTGGGCGCGGCGACGGTGAAGACGCACGTGGCGTCCGTGCTCGCCAAGACGGGCGCGCGGGACCGCACGCAGGCGGTGATCGCCGCGTACGAGGCGGGCTTCGTGGACCGGGGCTGAGCCCGGTCCGCCCGGACGGTCGGGGCGCCCCGGGATCATGAGGACTTTCTGAGAAAACGGTCGCAAGCGGACCAGAAGGGAACGAAACCCTCCAGTCCGCTCGTCCTTCCGTGGGATGAACAAGACGATCAGGCGCGCCTCGGTCTTCGCACTGCTGCTCGTGCTCGCCCTGCTGGTGCGGGCGACGTGGGTGCAGTTCCACGACTCGAAGGCGCTCGCGGACGACAAGCACAACCGGCGCAAGGCGATCGAGCAGTACGCGAACCCGCTGGGCGACATCATCGTGGGCGGTGAGGCCGTCACCGGCTCCGCGCGGACGAAGGGAGGAGACCTCGCGTACAAGCGCACGTACAAGAACGGTGCCCTCTACGCGCCCGTCACGGGCTACAGCTCGCAGGTGTACGGCGCCACGCAGCTCGAAGGCATCTACCAGGACCTCCTCGACGGCACCGACAGCCGGCTGAGGAACCCGCTCGACACGCTCACCGGCAAGCGCGCCGAGGGCGGTGACGTGGTCACGACCATCGACCCGGCGGTGCAGAAGGCCGGGTACAAGGCGCTCGGCGACACCAAGGGCGCGGCGGTCGCCCTCGACCCGAAGAGCGGCGAGATCCTCGGCATGGTCTCGACGCCGTCGTACGACCCGTCGAGGATCAGCGGCTCCACCGACTCCGCGCAGTGGCGGGAGCTGACCTCCGACAAGGAGAAGCCGATGGTGAACCGCGCGATGCGCCAGCCGCTGCCGCCCGGTTCGACGTTCAAGCTGGTCGTCGCGGCGGCGGCCCTCGAGGACGGCCTGTACTCCTCGGTGGACGCGCGCACCGACAGCCCGAACCCGTACACGCTGCCGGGCACGGCGACGGTCCTGCGCAACGAGAACGCGTCGGCGCCCTGCGAGAACGCGACGATCCGCACCGGCCTGCGGTACTCCTGCAACAACGTCTTCGCGAAGATGGCCGTCGACCTGGGGCAGGACAAGGTCGCGGCGATGGCGGAGAAGATGGGCTTCAACACGGACAAGCTCGACGTGCCGGTGCGCGCGGCGAAGAGCGTGTACCCCGCCGGCATGGACAAGGCGCAGACGGGTCTGTCGGGCATCGGCCAGTTCGACGTGACGGCGACGCCGCTCCAGATGTCGATGGTGTCGGCGGCGATCGCGAACGGCGGCGAGCTGGTCCGGCCGCACATGGTCTCGCAGATCACCGACGCCGACGGCAACACCCTGGAGAAGTACGGCGACGGGGGCTCCCGGCGCGTGATGAGCGAGTCCGTCGCCGAGGGCCTGCGGTCGGCGATGCGGACGGTCGTGGAGAAGGGCACCGGTTCGAACGCGCGGATCGACGGCGCGACGGTGGGCGGCAAGACGGGTACGGCACAGCACGGCGAGAACAACAGCAAGACGCCGTACGCGTGGTTCACGTCGTACGCCGAGGGCGATGACGGCCGGGAGGTGGCGGTCGCGGTGATGATCGAGTCGTCGAGCGCGGCCCGCGACGAGGTCAGCGGCAACGGCCTGGCGGCGCCGATCGCCAAGGCGATGATGAAGGCGGCGCTGACCCGCTGAGCGGGCCCGCCACCATCCCACGCCGCCACCGCGGCACCTCGCCGCGACGGTGGCCCTCCCCTCGACGCCCCGCCGCCGCGGTGGCCCGACACTCCGCCACGACGGCGGCCTGCCGCCACGGTGGCCCGCCCCGCCGCTGCGGCACCCCGCCGCCCCGAGGCTCCCGCCCCCGGCCCCAGCCCCTGCCCCGCTTCGGCCCGGCTGGGCCTGCCTCACTCGGCCCGGTCACAACGCCCGTCCGCCTCAGCCCTCACCCGCGTCGGCCCGACCCGGTCTCACTCCCGGCCCCGGGCCCGTTTCCGCTCGCGGCCCTCGCGCCAGGTCCGGCCGAGCACGATCAGCAGGAACGGTGCGCAGGCGCCGGCCAGCAGGCCCGTCGCGTAGCCGAGCCCGGTGCTCGCGCCGTCGTCGAGGGCGGTCGAGACGCCCGAGACGGCCACGGCGGCGATGACGACGGCCACCAGGGCGTAGAACTTCCGGCTCAGGAAGTTGCTGCGCTCCGGCACGGGCGGCGGCGACGCGATCTCCGCGCCGGGGCCGAGGCTCGCCGCCTTCGGCCGCTTGAACCAGGCGTGCACCAGCCAGGTGCCGCAGGCCTCCCAGCCGTCGGGGGCGAGCCGCCCGTCCAGGCCCTCGCGGCCGCGCGGGACCAGCTCGCGCCGGTACTCCCAGCGCTGCGGCCGCTCCGCGTCCCGGCGGCAGACGAAGCGGCCGAGCGCGTCGACCCGCTCCACCTCCCAGCCCTCGTCGCCGAAACGGTTCAGCAGCTCCTCGTCGACGTAGGTGTCGGCGGTCCAGCGCCACGTCTCGCCGTGGGCGGCCGGGGTGGTCGGTGCCCGCTCCCCCGTGGCGGGCACCAACTGCCCGGCGAACTCGTCGGCCGGCCCGAACTCCTCCAGCGGGTCGGCTCCCGACTCCTCCAGGTGCGCGGCCAGCTCCTCGACGGTCGCCTCGATCCGGTCGGCGGGCAGCCCGCGCGCCCGCAGCCGCTCGGCGAGGTCGATGAGGTAACCGTCCTGCTCGTACCGGGTGTTCACCGCGTCCGCTCCGTTCATCGTGGCGTCACTCCCGCCCTGCCCAGGACCTCGCGCACGGACGTGTCGAAGGCCAGCCACAACCCGCCCTGCTCGCCGAGGGTCTCCCGGCCCGCGTCGGTGAGCCGGTAGTAGCGCCGGCCGGGCCCCTTCTCGGTGGCGCGGAACTCGGCGGCGACCAGGCCCGCCTCCTCCAGCCGGTTGAGGACGGGGTAGAGCGTGCCGCCCTTGATCTGCCCGAAGCCCGCGGCCGAGAGCAGCTTGGCGATCTCGTAGCCGTAGCTCTCGTCGTCGGTGAGGCTGGCGAGCACGAGGAGGTCGAGTACGCCCTTGAACCAGCTGGCGCGGCGGTCGGTCATGGTGTCAGGCCCTTCTTCGGCACGGGTTCCCCTCGTCAGGCGGCGGACGGGGCGCGCGGCCCGTCCGGCGCGGGCAGCGTCAGGTCGCGGACGCTCAGCGCGGCGTGCGCCACCACGGGGAGCAGCAGGCTGCCCGTCGCGAAGTAGAGGCCGGTCATGACGGCGCCGAACACGGCGAAGACCAGGATGCCCTGGCGGCCCTGGTAGGCGCCGGCGAGCGCGTAGACGAGGACCGAGAGGGCCGCGGCCACCGTGAGGTCGAGGCCGAGCGCGCCGACGCCGAAGGCGATGAGGAGGCCGCGGTACAGGAGGTTGGCGCCGATGCCGTCGGTCACGGCGACGGCGATCGCCAGCCGCCGCTCCTCGGCCGTGCGCGGCAGCATCGCCTCGATGGAGGCGAGTCCGGGCACGTGCCTGCCCCGCTCGGCCATGCCGCGGAAGTTGCGCCCCGACGCCACGGCGACCGCGACGAAGACGAGCATCAGGGCCACGGTGTATCCGGGCCGTTCCGGCAGGACGAGACCGAGGTCGGCGGCGTCGACGCCGGGCGAGAGCAGCAGCGCCGCCACGGCGCCGGCGGCGAGGACGCCCCACAGGGCGAGCGTGTGGCCGAAGTAGCGGACGAGCGCGCGGGGTTCGGTGTCCCTGCGGCGGGCCAGCGAGGCGTACATCCGGCGGCCGGCCCAGGGCTCACCGAGCAGCAGATAGGCGGCGAGCGCGGCCGTGACGGCCGTCGAGGCGACCGAGAAGTCCGGCGAGATGGTCATGGGATCCCCCTTCCCGAGGGGGCCGCGCGGCGCATGTCTGCGCCTGCCGTGCGACCCCTGAGCGTCTGAACTACCTAGACCGTATGGCGACCTAGTCAGGATTGCAACCTATATCGCGGTGCCGTCACCAGAACCGCCTCCGCTAAGGCGGCGGCCTCGGTGTGTCTCCTCTGGTGGCCGGCCCGGGGCCCGGACTCACCGGCCGGCGGTTGGGGAAACAGCCCGATTCCGTGCCGGGGGCCTTAGAAGCCAGCATCACCTGGCATGACATCGACGATCGGGCGCGTCCTGCGGGACCGCGACGCCCACCTTTACCTGGGCGCGGTGGTGGTCTCGGGCTTCGGGACCTCCGCGCTCTGGCTGGCCTGCGGCATCTGGGTGAAGGAGCTGACCGGCTCCGACGGGCTCGCCGCGCTCTGCCAGTTCGCCCTGTGGGCGCCCACCCTCATCGGCCCGCCGCTCGGCACCCTCGCCGACCGCGTGCGCCGCAGACCGCTCCTGGTGGCCGTGAACCTCGCGCTCGGGGTGCTGCTCCTGTCCCTGTTCGCCGTGGACGGCACGGGAGGGCTGTGGGTCCTCTTCGCCGTCCTCCTGCTGTACGGGGCGTGCGGCGTCGTCACGGACGCGGCGGAGGCCGCTCTGGTCCCGATAGCCGTCGGCAAGGAAGTGCTGGGCGACCTCAACGGCCTGCGGATGTCCGCGAACGAGGGCATGAAACTGGTGGCGCCCCTCGCGGGCGCCGGCCTGTTCGCCGCCTGCGGGGGCGCCGGGGTGGCGCTCCTGGACGCCGTCACCTTCGTGCTCGCCGCCGGCATGTACGCGCTGCTGCGGGTGCGTGAGGCCGCCCCGGTGCGTGAGCGTGCCTCCCTGTGGGCCCGTACCGCCGAGGGGGCACGGTACCTGTGGGGCCACGCGCGGCTGCGGCCGCTGGTGGTGGCGGGCGGTCTGACGATGCTCTCGTCAGGGGTCGGCGGCGCGGCCATCTACGCGATCGTGGAGCGGCTCGGCCACGCGCCCGCGTACTCGGGGGTGCTGTACGCCGTGCAGGGGGCGGGGTCCGTCGCGGTGGGCGTGGCGTCGGGGGCGCTGCTGCGGCGGTTCGGGGCGCGGCGGTTCGGCGGGACGGGCATCGCGCTGACCGGCGCGGCGGCGGCCCTGAGCGCGCTGCCGAGCGACGCGGCGGCCCTCGCGGGGAGCTTCGCGAACGGCGTCGGACTGCCCTGTGTGCTGATCGCGGGCCTGACGGCGGTGCAGCGCGAGACGCCCGGCGCGCTGCTCGGCCGGGTGGCGGCGACCGCCAACACGGTGATGTTCACGCCGACCGCGCTCGGCATCGCGGCGGGCGCGACCCTCGTGGAGTGCGTGGACCTGCGCGTCCTGCTGCCGGTGCTCGCGGGGGCGCGGCTGCTGATCGCCGCGCCCCTGCTTCTGCGGCGCCCGGCTGCTGCACGTGCGCCCGGCGCTTGATCGTCGCGACGGTCGGCGCCTGTGCGGTCGGGCAGGCCTCGGGCAGCTTGAGAAGCTCCCGGCGCCCGACTGTGGTGCCCGGATCGTGGGGGCGTTCACTCCGGGGTCGACAGGGCCCTGCCGACCTGCGCGAGGTCGTCGTCCGACGCCAACCCCGCGTGATAAAGCCGCAGTTCCGTCGCGCCGAGCCCCGCCGCGCGGGCCGCGTCGGCGGCGAGCGTGCCGGGGCGGCCGCCCATGGCGCCCACCACGGTGAGGTTGGCGGCCAGGACGGTGGCGGGCCCGGCGTGGGCGGTGAACGGCGTCAGGGCCTCGGCGCCGCCCGTGCACGGCACGACGACACCGTCGGCCACGGAGAGGATGTGCGCCGGGTCCACGCCCGCGTTCGCGCCGCAGTGGTAGGGCACCGGGTCGGCGTGCAGCAGCACCTGGAAGTCCGGCGGGGCGGCCGCGCGTACGGCGGCGACGGCGGCCTCCTGGAGCGTGCGGGCGGTTTTCTCGCGCCACGCGCGCGTGGCCGCCGCCAGGTCGGTGCCGATGAGCGTCTCGACGGACGCCCAACCCGTGTCGTCCGCCTCGCCGCGCCATACGGGCTCCAGGCCGCGCCGGACGGCGGCCGCCAGCGCGTCCGGGTCGAGGCCGGCTCCCGCGTACCCCGCGCGGCAGGAGGAGCAGAAGCACAGGGACATCAGGTACTGCCCCGCCTCGCCGAGGCCGACGCCCGCGGTCTTGTCGTGGGCGTGCAGATGCGCGAGGCCGTACCAGCCGCACGACTCCAGTTCGGTGCCGCGCGCTCCGGGACGCACGGCGGCCTCGGCGGCGAGATCGACGAGGTACGCGCGCGTGGCGGGCCGCGCGATGCACGGCGCCCACGGGTAGCGGTCCCCGTAGGCGTTGACGACGGAGGTGGCCGGGTGCTCCTCGCCCATCCGGGAGTTGTGGGCGAGGACGACCCAACTGCGTACGTCGATACCGGCGGCCGCGAGCGCGTCGGCGGCCGCTCCGTAGGCGTCGCCGGGCGCCCACTCCCCGGCGGGGTACGGCCGCAGCGCACGGCCCTGCCACCGGTCGCCCGGCGGGTAGAGCACGGCGGCGTGCGCGGCCGTGACGATGCGGTGGCGGGGGTGGCGCGGGGTCAGGGCGCGCGTGGAGTGGTAGGCGGCGGCGAGGGTGACCTGGCGGATGCCGAGACCGAGGAGGCGGGCGGGCGCGTCGGGGTCGCCGATGACGTCCCACGGATAGAGGAACGCGGCGGCCCTCACGCGTCGGCCCCGGGGTGGGCGTGCCCGAGCGACTCCCGGCCGCGTTCGATGAGTTCGGCCAGCCGCTTGACGTGTTCGCCGGCCGGTTCGTGCAGCGGCGGCCGCACGGGGCCCACGTCGAGGCCGCCGAGCCGTACGCCCGCCTTGACGAGGGAGACGGCATAGCCGCGGCCGAGCGCGCGCAGCTCCACGAAGGGCCGGTAGAAGCCGTCGAGGAGGCGGTTGACGGTGGCGTCGCCCTCCGGGGTGCCCGCGTTGAACGCGCGGTGGAAGGCGAGCGCGATGTCGGGCGCGAAGCAGAAGACGGCCGAGGAGTACAGCCGCACGCCGATGCCCCGGTAGGCGAGGCCGGTCAGCTCGGCGGTCGGCAGTCCGTTGAAGTAGAGGAAGTCCCCCGGCACCTCGCCGCGCACGGCGCTCACGACGCGCTGCATCAGGTCCATGTCGCCGAGGCCGTCCTTGAAGCCGATGATCCCGTCGGCGCGGGCGAGTTCGACGACGGTCCTGGGGGTGAAGACGGCGTTGTCGCGCTGGTAGACGATGACGTCCAGGGAGGTGGCCCCCGCCAGCTCGCTGTAGTGCCGTACAAGGCCTTCCTGCCCGGCGACGACGAGGTAGGGCGGCAGGGCGAGCAGCCCGTCGGCGCCCGCCTCCTCGGCCAGACGCGCGTACCGCACGGCGAGCGCGGTGCCGTACCCGGTGCCCGCGACGACCGGCACGCGCCCCGCCGTCTCCTGGACGGCCGCGGCGACGCAGCTCTGGAACTCCTCGGGCGTCAGGGCGTGGAACTCGCCCGTGCCGCAGCAGGCGAAGACGGCCGCGGCGCCCGCGTCGACACCGGCGCGCACATGGGCGCGGAAGGCGTCCAGGTCCACGGAGCCGTCCGGGCCGTACGCGGTGACCGGGAAGAACAGCGGCCCGCTGGGGACGCGAAGTCGGGAAGCGAGAGGGGCTGGCGTCACGGACTCTCCCTAGGCGTGCACGTTCATGATTGGCGTCCATATCCCTGAACACGGTCACGCTAAGGCGCCCCGTCGGCCGAGGTCAAGCGGACGAACCCCCCGCGGAAGAGCGGATTCAGCGCCTCCGGGAGACTGCGGGAGACTCCGGGAAGCCGCCCGAAGACACTTGACGCGGCGCGACCGCGATCCCTAGCTTGTCTACGGATGTGAATCCTGTACGTCGATAAGAACCGTCACGTCCGTCCGTACGGCTACGCGCCCGCATACGGCCGCCCGAGGAGACCCGCATGCCCGCTGCCCGCACCGTCCTGCTCACCGGCGCCGCCGGCGGCCTCGGCACGCTGATGCGCGACCTCCTGCCGGCCCATGGGCACGACCTGCGCCTGCTCGACGTGCGTGCCATCGAGGACGAGCCGGACGCGATCGTCGCCGACCTCGCCGACAAGGAGGCGCTGCGTGCGGCCGTACGGGGGGTCGACGCGGTCCTCCATCTCGCGGGCATCTCCCTGGAGTCCACCTTCGACAAGATCCTCAAGGCCAACATCGAAGGGACGTACAACCTGTACGAGGCGGCCCGCGCGGAAGGTGTGCGGCGGGTGGTTCTCGCCTCCTCCAACCACGCGGTGGGCTTCACGCCGCGCCCCCGAGGGGACGACCCGCTGATCCCGGTCGACACCCCGCACCGCCCCGACACGTTCTACGGCCTGTCGAAGTGCTTCGGCGAGGACCTCGCCCAGTTCTACTGGGACAAGCACGGCATCGAGACGGTCTCCGTGCGCATCGGCTCCTGCTTCCCCGAGCCGACGAACGTACGGATGCTGTCCGTCTGGATGAGCCCCGCCGACGGCGCCCGGCTCTTCCACGCGGCGCTCACCGCCGAGGACGTCGGGCACACCGTCGTCCACGGCTCGTCCGCCAACACCCGCCTGTGGTGGGACCTCTCCTCCGCGCGGGCGCTCGGCTACGACCCGCGGGACGACTCCGAGCCGTACGCCGCGAAGCTCGTCGCCGAGCAGGGCGAACTGGACCCCGCCAACCCCGCCCACGCCCACCTCGGCGGCCACTTCTGCACCGACCCGCCGGTGTGGCCGCACTGACCCCGTAATCCGATACCCCCGCGAAAAAAGCTGCTGCGAGTAAGGGAACGGTAAAGCGGGGTCGTTCGTTACCTCTGGCATGACAGCTATGACCCCCGGCTCGAACATCCCGCTGACCGCCGCCCGCGTGGCGGTGGACGTCGCCGCCCCGGTGCGGCTCGACGTATCGGGCCTGCTGCTCACCGCCGACGGCAAGGTGCGCTCCGACGACGACTTCATCTTCTTCAACCAGCCCTCGGGCCCCGGGGTGACCTATCAGTCGGGTGGCGGTACGACCCCCGACAAGGTCATCGTGGACACGGCCGCCGTGCCGGCCGGCATCGAGAAGATCGTCGTGACCGCGAGCCCGGACGCGGCGGGCCAGACCTTCCAGGGCATCGAGCCCACCGCCACCATCCGCGACGCGGACAGCGGCTCCGTCCTCGCCACCTTCACCCCGCCGCGGCTCGGCTCCGAGACGGCCCTGGTGATCGTCGAGATCTACCTGCGCAACGGCGCGTGGAAGGCCCGCGCGGTCGGCCAGGGGTACGCCAACGGCCTCGCGGGCATCGCGACGGACTTCGGCGTCTCGGTCGAGGAGCCCGCGCCCGCCGCCCCGATGGCGCCCCCCGTGGGGCAGCCGGTCCAGGGCCCGCCCCCGCCGGTCGCCGACCCGCGTCAGGCCGCGCCGAGCGCGCCCGCCGCTCCCCCGGCCCCCGCCGCGCCCGCCCCCCGCGCCGGGAAGATCAACCTGGACAAGGGCCGGGTCAGCCTGCAGAAGAACCAGACGGTGTCCCTGGTCAAGGGCGGCAAGCCGTTGCTCTCCCAGGTCAAGATGGGCCTCGGCTGGGAGCCCGCCTTCCGCGGCAAGGACATCGACCTGGACGCCTCCGTCATCGCCTACGGCCCGAACCGCAACCACGTGGACAGCTGCTACTTCGGCAAGCTGTCGATCGTGAACGGCGCGATCAAGCACTCCGGCGACAACCTCACGGGCGAGGGCGGCGGTGACGACGAGGTGATCGTCGTGGACCTCGGCCGCCTCCCCCAGGACGTCACGGGCCTGGTCTTCACGGTGAACTCCTTCTCCGGCCAGAAGTTCACCGAGGTCGCGAAGGCGTACTGCCGCCTGATCGACGCGGCGTCCGGCGAGGAGCTGGTCCGCTTCGACCTGACGAACGCGGAGGCGCAGACAGGCGTCATGATGGCCAAGCTGATCAAGCAGTTCACCGGCGAGTGGGAAATGACCGGCATGGGCCAGTTCGTCAAGTCGCGCACGGTCCGCGGCATGGTGAAGCCGGCGGCCCAGGCGCTGTAGCCGGACATGCGTGAGGGGCGGCGGACCGCGGCATGCGGTCCACCGCCCCTCACGTGTGTCAGGTCAGCGGTCGGGCGTCAGAGCTTGGACAGCTTCGAGTAGGGGCTCAGGAAGCGTCCCTGGCGTCCCTGGAAGTCGATGACGACCGCGTCCTCTCCCTCGACGCCGACGATCCTCCCGAGTCCGTACTGGTCGTGGGAGACCCGGTCGCCCACGGCGAACTGCTCTACGGGTGGTGCGGGCGGAGCGGGCACGTTGAAGGGACTGTTCGGCAGGTGGCGGCGCGAGCCGGCGGGCCTCGTCATATTCGAAGTATGCGCCCCCGGACACCCCCCGCACCATGCTCCGAGTTCACACCGCTTTCACATCGGTATGGAACAGACACACAAGCGGCTGGTGCAGGGGGTGTTTTCCATGATCGGTTCGCCCCCTGTCCGGAGGGGCGATCTCGCCGTATCGGGTGAGACCGCACCCGCCGCCACCCGCGTTCGGAGCCGCGGACGACGCCGGTATGGCCAGTAACCGCGCGGTTTGTCGCGCCAGACGCCAGGGGTGCCAGGGCCTCGGCGGTGAGTCCGCCGGCGAAGAAGGTGCCGGAGGCACGGATCACCGGCATCGCTCCACGCCCGGGTCCTGGGGAGCCGGCAGGCCGCGTCGGCGGGCCGCCGGAAGCGACGAAATCGTGACACCTCTCACGCCCGGACAGGCGATTCAGCGCCGCTGCCGCTTCCACGGACCGGTGATGGCCAGCAGGATGCCGGGCTTCTGGATGTTGGCGAACAGCGTCCGGCCGTCGGGCGAGAAGGTGACGCCGGTGAACTCGCTGTACTCCGGGTCGTCCTCCGTGCCGAGGTTCAGTTCGTTCCGCGCGATGGGGTACGTCCGGCCGCGCTCCGTGGCGCCGAACAGGTGCTGGACGCCGTCGCCGTCCTCGGCGACGACCAGACCGCCGTAGGGCGAGACGGTGATGTTGTCGGGGCCGTCGAAGGCGCCGTCCCGGCCCGGGTCGGGGTTCACGCCGAGCAGCACCTTCAGGGTCAGGGTGCGGCGGCCCGGGTGGTAGAACCACACCTGCCCGTCGTGCTGTTCGGGGCTCTCGCCGCGGGCGAAGGAGGACACGACGTAGACGCCGCCGTCGCCCCACCACATGCCCTCCAGCTTGCGGGCGCGCGTGATGTCGCCGTCGTCGAACTGCTGGCGCACCGGCACGGTCCGCGCGTCGCGGTCGGGGACCTCCACCCAGTCCACGCCGTACACCGTGCCGATCCGCGTGGCGCGGGACAGGTCGTCGATGAAGCGGCCGCCGGAGTCGAAGCACTTGGGGGCCTGCAGGACACCCGCGTCGTCGGCGAGGGTGCGCAGCCTGCCGCGGCCGTGCTCGAAGCCGTGCGGCGGGCTCCAGCGGTAGAGCAGGCCGTTGGGCCCGGAGGCGTCCTCGGTGAGGTAGAGGTGCCCGCGCCTCGGGTCGACCACGACGGCCTCGTGGGCGAAGCGGCCGAGCGCCTTGACGGGCTTGGGGGCGCGGTTGGCGCGCCGGTCCACGGGGTCGACCTCGAAGACGTAGCCGTGGTCCTTCGTCATGCCGTTGCGGCCGGCCTTGTCCTCGGTCTCCTCGCAGGTCAGCCAGGTGCCCCAGGGAGTGCTGCCGCCGGCGCAGTTGGTGGCGGTGCCCGCGAGGGCGACCCATTCGGCGACCCGGCCGTCGCGGTGGACCTCGACCACGGTGCAGCCGCCGGACGCGGCCGGGTCGTACACCAGCCCCTCGGTGAGCGGGACGGGATGCTCCCACTTGCCGCGCGGGCCGCCCAGCTCGTGGTTGTTGACGAGGAGGGTGGTGCCGCGCGGGCCCGCGAAGGCGGCGGTGCCGTCGTGGTGCGAGGGGGTGTACTCGCCGCTCTCCAGTCTCGTCTTCCCGCTGTGGGTCAGGACGCGGTAGGAGAACCCGGCGGGCAGGGCCAGCAGGCCCTTCGGGTCGGGGAGCAGCGGGCCGTAGCCGGGGTCGTGGTGTCCGTGGCCCCGCGCTTCCGCGTCCGCGCCCACCTCGCCGGGGTCGGTGCCGTGGCCGGTGTCGGTCTCGGTGGCGGCGAGCGCGCCGGGTGCGGTGGCGAGCGCGCCGACGCTGCCGGCCAGGGCGACCCCCGCCCCGGAGAGCGCGGAGCGTCTGGTGAGGTCCCTGCGGGCGAGCGACATGGTTTCTCCTGAGGCGCGAAGGCGGATGCGTACGACCGGCTGCCGTCGGCGAAACCGTCCCGCCCGCGCTTGAACGGCGGTTGAACGCCGCTCGACGCCGAAGGGCCACCTTGCGTGAACCTGACCGCCGGGTGGGCGGGGCGATGCGCGCCCACCCTGCGGTCCGCCCGGTCACAGCCCCTGCTGCGACCTCGCCTTGAAGGCCGCCTTGCGCGCCTCCTTGGCCACCTTCTTGTCGGGGTGCAGCCGGCCCATCGCGTCCAGGACGTCCGCCGTCGCGGGGTGCTCCACCCGCCAGGCCTGGGCGAAGAAGCCGCTGTGCTGCTGTGCGAGTCCCTCGACCAGGCCCTGCAGCTCGTCGGAGTTGCCCTCGGCGGCGAGCTGCGCGGCCAGCGTGTCGATGGTGAGCCAGAAGATGAGCGCCTCCGACGGCGCGGGCACGTCCGCGGCGCCCTGCTCGGCGAGCCACACCCGGGCGAGCCCGCCGAGCTCCGGGTCGTCGAGCACCTCCCGCAGAGCGGGCTCCGCCTCGCCGCCGACCAGGGAGAGCGCCTGCTGGCAGCGGAGCCTGCGCAGCGGCGCGCCCTCGTCGCCGCCGCGGGCGGCGGCCAGCAGCTCGCGCGCCGCGCCGAGCGGCTCGTGCCGGGCGAGCCACTGCTCGATCTCCGCCTGCGCGGCGGCCTGCGGGAAGCCGGAGGTGCCCGCCAGGAGCGCGTCGGCGCCCTTGTCCGCGAGGTCGCCGACGGCGGGCGCGTCGACGCCGGCCTCCAGCATGCGGGCGCGGACGCCGTACAGGCCGAGGGGGGTGAGCCGGACCATGCCGTAGCGGGTGACGTCCTCGTCGTCCACCGGGGCGGGCTCCCGCACCTCCTCGTCGCCGTCGTCGTCGATCTCGGCCATGAGGGCCTCGTCGACCGGCTGGTACTCGACCAGGCCGAGCGGTTCGAAGAGGCGGAACTGGTCGTCGAGCCTCATCATCGCGTCCGACACCTGCTCCAGGACGTCGTCCGTGGGCTCGCCCATGTCGTCGGGGACGATCATCGAGGCGGCGAGCGCGGGCAGCGGGACCGGGCCCCCGCCGGCCGCGGCGTCGCCCACGGTGAGCAGGTAGAGGTTGCCGAGCACGCCGTCGAGGAAGTCGGCCTCCGCCTGCGGGTCCCAGCCCAGCTCGTCGAAGTTCACCTCGCCGTTCTCCTCCAGGACGTCCAGGAGGTTCTCCATGTCGGGCACGGTGGCGTCCGCGTACACGGTGTCCAGGGCACCGAGCCAGATGCCGAGGACGTCCTGCGGGCCGCCGGCGGAGAGCAGGGCCAGCTCCTCGCCCTGGGCGGCGGTGCCCTGCGCGCCCTCCTCCTCGGCGTCCGTGACGTCGACCAGGCCGGTGTCCACGGCGATCCGCCAGGCCTCGCTCGCGAGCGCGGCCGCGTCCGGGTCGTCCACCGCGAGACCCAGTTCGGCGGCGGCCGCCGGGAGCTGGTCCTCGACCAGCTCGCCACCCGCGCCGACCCGGGTCCCCGGGCCGGTCCAGCGGGCGAGCCGGACGGCGCGGGAGAGCAGCGGGGTGGCGAGCGCGGCCCGCGCGAGCTCCCCTTCGGAGTGCAGCAGCACCGGCGGCAGGGTGGCGGGGCTTACGGACATCGGCTGGTTCTCCTCCGGCGGATGGGGGGTTCCCCAGCTCGAACGGCGTCCGGAGCGCGGGGAAGGGTCGGGCAGGGCGCAAGCCTAGACGGATTTGGCCCCATGCCGCCCGGTTCATGTCCCTGTCAGAAGACGCGGGGTGCGGGAATGCCCGTACAACCTTGACAACTGCCCTGGTCAGGCAAGAGATTGACGCGCGTAGAGCACCCGCGGGGCCCCGCTCGGCCCCGTGCGACGCCGCACCGCCGCACCGTTTTCCCTCACCCTCATCCGGAGCCCCTCATGCCGCAGATACCGACGCCCCGCACCTCCAGAACGGCCGCCGTCAGTGCTGTCGTCGCCACCGCCCTGGCGGCCGGCCTGCTCGCCGCCTCCTCCTCCGCCGCCTCGGCCGACGGGGTCGGCGTCCACGACATCCAGGGCACCACCCGCGTCTCCCCGCTGGCCGGGCAGCAGGTCACCGACGTCCCCGGCATCGTCACCGGCGTGCGGACCTACGGCTCCAAGGGCTTCTGGCTCCAGTCCGCGCAGGCCGACGCGGACCCGGCCACCAGCGAGGGCGTCTTCGTCTTCACCGGCTCGGCGCCGCTCACCGTCAAGCCGGGCGACGCCGTGCGGGTCTCCGGCACGGTCGGGGAGTACGTCCCCGGGGGCACCGGCTCCGGCAACCAGTCGCTGACGCAGATCACCAAACCGACGGTGGCGGTGGAGTCCTCCGGCAACGCGCTGCCCGCGCCGGTGCGGATCGACGCACGAGCGGTGCCCGCCCGCTACGCGCCCGCCGGTGACCCGGCGCAGGGCAGCAGCGTCAACGGGCTGCCGCTGAAGCCCCGTACGTACGCCCTGGACCTGTACGAGTCCCTGGAGGGCATGAACGTCAGCATCGGCACCTCGCGGGTGGTCGGGGCGAGCGACCCGTACAACGAGCTGTGGGTGACGGTGAAGCCGCACGAGCACCGCGACCGGCGCGGCGGCACCGTGTACGGCTCCTACGACGCGCAGAACGGCGGCCGGCTCCAGATCCAGCAGCTCGCGCCGGTCTCCGAGCACCCCTTCCCGAAGGCGAACGTCGGCGACGTGCTGACCGGCGGCGCGGCCGGCCCCCTGGACTTCAACCAGTTCGGCGGCTACACCCTCGCCGCCCGCGAGCTGGGCGACGTCCGCGACAAGGGCCTCGTGCGGGAGAAGACGCGGCGCCAGGCCAAGGGTGAGCTGGCCGTGGCCACGTACAACGTCGAGAACCTCGACCCCACGGACCCGCAGGAGAAGTTCGACGCGCTCGCCGGGGCGGTCGTGACGAACCTCGCCTCGCCCGACGTCGTCGCCCTGGAGGAGATCCAGGACGACAACGGCGCGAAGAACGACGGCACGGTCACCGCGGCCGCGACCCTGCGCAAGTTCACGGACGCGATCGCCGCCGCGGGCGGGCCGCGCTACGAGTGGCGCTCCATCGACCCCGTGAACAACAAGGACGGCGGCGAGCCGGGCGGCAACATCCGCCAGGTGTTCCTCTTCAACCCCGAGCGGGTCTCCTTCACCGAGCGCGCGGGCGGGGACGCGACGACGGCGACCGAGGTCGTCCGCGCGGGCAAGCGGGCCGCGCTGAGCCACTCCCCCGGCCGGATCGACCCGCAGAACGAGGCGTGGACCAACAGCCGCAAGCCGCTGGCCGGGGAGTTCACCTTCCGTGGCCGCACGGTCCTCGTGATCGCCAACCACTTCAGCTCCAAGGGCGGCGACGAGGGCCTCACCTCGCACCACCAGCCGCCGGTGCGCTCCTCGGAGACGCAGCGCCTCAAGCAGGCGCAGGCGGTGAACGGCTTCGTGAAGGACATCCGCGAGGTCCAGCGCGACGCGGACGTCGTCGTGCTCGGCGACATCAACGACTTCGAGTTCTCGGCGACCGCCAAGGCCCTCCAGGACGGCGGCGCCCTGTACGCGGCCGTCAAGTCGCTGCCGAGGAGCGAGCGTTACTCGTACGTCTACCAGGGCAACTCGCAGGTCCTCGACCAGATCCTGACCAGCCCCGGCGTCGGCGACGGCTTCTCCTACGACAGCGTGCACATCAACGCGGAGTTCGCCGACCAGAACAGCGACCACGACCCGCAGGTGCTGCGCTTCAAGCCGTAGCACTTCAGGCCGTAACGGGCGGGCGGCGGGGCCGGTTCAGCCGTAGAGGTGGTGGAGCCAGTCCTGCCAAGCCAGTTCGGTGCGCTTGGCGTCCGCATGCGGGCCGAAGTCGTGCACGCGGACGGCCACCGGCGCGCCGAAGTGGTTGCGGCCGAAGAAGCGGTGCAGGGTGTCGTCCGTCCGCAGGCCGATGAAGTACCGGCTGCGGAAGTCGATCACGGCGTCCAGTTCCGCGCCCGGCGCCTCCACGCGGACGCGGGCCCCCTCGCTCGCGTCGTCGGGCAGGCCGAGGGCGCGGGCCAGGCGCGCGAAGGCGTCCGGTCCGGCCGAGCCGGGCGGGCCGTTGAGGGCGCAGAAGACGGCGGCGCGGCCCCCGAAGTAGGCCAGGTACTGGCGCAGGGTGTGCAGATGGAAGTCGACGCGCTTCGCGGCGTCCTCGTACTGGTCGTGCCCGTGCTCGGTGAAGACACCGCTGTGGACGTAGCGCAGCCAGGAGCGGCGGCCGCCGTCCCGGGGCTCGATGGTGTGGTCCAGCCGGTCGAGGCCCTGGCCGCGCACGCCGTCGGGGTCCTCGACCCGGGCAGTGAGGCGGTGCGGCGGGTCCCAGCGGGTGACGGTGCCGCCGAAGGGGGCGGCGCCGCCCTCACGCGGTTCGTAGCGCATGGGCCACAGCCAGCCGCCGGTGCCGGTGGTGAGGGCGGCCCAGACCTCGGCCGGCGAGCCCTCGACCTCGAACTCGCGGGCTATCTCGAACTCCTTGCCGCCGCCGCTCATACCGACTCCCTCGGGGTCCCCGTCGACTCCGGACGCCACCGAGCGGCACCGTCCGCAGCCTTCCACCGTCCCGCCACCGTCCCGCCGCCGGCCCCGGCTGTCCAGGCGGGCGCGGCGAGCGGCGGCAGGCGGCCCGGGATCTACGCTCAGCTCGGTATGAGGCGGTACGCGAAGCGGTACCGGGCGACCGATCCGCCGGAGGCGACGCCGGGGAAGTCGCGCACCCGCCGCCACTGCGGTGTCGGCGAGCCGACGCCCTCGCCCGCCGCGGCGAGCGCGTCGATGTGGGCCTGCTCGGTCTCCCACCGCGCGTAGTTGACGACCCTGGTGCCGTCCGTGGTGGTGTGGAAGTGCGCCGAGATCAGCCCCTTGTCCTGGACCGGGTCGCTGTCCAGTGCCGTCAGCACGCCGTCGATCCAGGCGCGCTGCCGGTCGGCGTCGGGCCCGTCGAAGTCGACCTGTACGACCACGATCGCGCCGGCCGGCCGGTCGTCGCGGCCCGCGTCGGCGTACCAGCCTCGGTGGAGCCGCGTCTTGGAGAGGGAGAGGCGGGCGATGCCCGGCACGGCCGCGTCGATGTCGGCGTTGCGGGCGTCCCTGCCGTTCGCCGGGCTCGCGAAGAAGTCCTGGTAGGCCTCCTCGTCGCGCCACTGGGAGTGGTGCAGGAGCGTGGTGCCGTCACCGCCCGCGTACACCGTGTACGACAGCAGCCCCGCGTGCGGCCAGGGACGGCTCTCCCAGGCCCGCGCGATGGCGTCCAAGGTGGCCTGCCGCCGTTCGGGCGAGCCGGTGTCCCACGTGCTGAAGAAGGTGAGGCCCGCGTCCGGGTGGTCCGGGTCGGGCAGGGTGGCGGTGCTGAGGGTCCTGGTCGCAGACATGACTGTCCATCCGTCCGTCGGTGCGTGTCGTCGCGGTGCCGGTGGGGTCCGGCTCCGGTGCACGCACCACGCTCCGACCTCAAGCGCGGTTCAGGTCAAGCCCGTTCACGCTCCGGTGTGCACCGCGCCGAGGACGGGGCGCTTGGCCTGCCGGCCGTCCCCCGACGAGCGCCCCCGCATCCGCCGCCACAGCCACGGCCCCATGAACCCCGCGAACCAGCGTGCCTCCGCCGTCACCTGCGCGAACACCGACGCCCGGGCGAGCGGCGGCAGCGCGGTCAGCCAGCTCCGGTGCCCCGGCAGGCCGAGGGCGTCCGCCATCCCGGCGGCGATCCTCGCGTGGCCCAGCGGGCTCGCGTGCATGCGGTCGCCGCTCCACAGGCGCGGGTCGGTGGTGATCCGGTGCGGGAACGTGTCGAGCACGGTCACGCCGTGCCGGTCTGCGGCCGCCCGGATCCGGGCGTTCAGGTCCAGGACGCGGGGCAGCGCGCGCCGCGCGAGTGGGGAGATGCGCCCGAGGTCGGGGAAGGTCACGGTGGCGACGTGCGCGCCCGCCGCGGTCAGTTCGGTGAACATCTCCTCGATGTCGGCGGCGACGCGCGCCGCGTCGAAGCCCGGCCGCACCAGGTCGTTCATGCCCGCCATGACGGTCACCAGATCGGGCTTCAGCGCGAGGGCGGGGCCCAGCTGCTCCGCCTTGATCCCCGCCGTCAGCCGGCCGCGCACGGCGAGATTGGCGTAGGTGAGATCGGGGTTGGCGGCGGCGAGTATCTCGGCGAGCCGGTCGGCCCAGCCCCGGTAGCCGTACGTCTCGTCGCCGTCCCCGAGGCCTTCGGTCTGGCTGTCCCCCAGCGCGACGTAGCGTGCGTACGGATGGTGCTGCGTGGTGGTCATGGGCCGAGCTTCCTCCGCCCACCGGACCCCGTCAACGCGCCCTCACAGCCCTTCCCGGCCCACCGGCGACCCGCCCCGGCGCCCTCTCGCCGAAGGCCCACAACCCACGAAGGGCCCCCGGCCCGGGGTGCGCCACAAGGCGCCCGCCCCGGGCCGGGGGCCCCGCGAAGGGCGTTTCAGCCGGGCCAGCGGCCCGTCACACGGCGTACGCCGACCGCGCCGCCGCGCTCCACCGCCGCCTTGACCACGGCGAAGATCGCGCCCTGGAGCGCGGCGGCGGCGAGGATCTCGCGCAGGTTCCGGTCCTCGTCGTGGGCGTCCGGGGCGTCGTCCTCGCCCGCCACCGCCTTCCACGTACGGGCGAACAGGGAGCTCGCGACCATGCCGCCGAGCATGCCGAAGGCCATGCCGAGCGGCTTGTACAGCACCGTGGCCTTGCTCATCGGCGCCCACCCCGCTTCCGGCCGCGCAGCAGCACGTACGCGAGCAGCACGCCCGCTCCCGCCGCGACGAACGCGCCGGGGCGCCGGCTGCCGGCCCGTACGACGCCGTTCGCCACGGCCTTGACCTGCTCGGGGGTGTTCTCCTGCACGAGCCGGGCCGCCTCGGCGACCTTCTCCTCGGCCTGGGCCACGGCCTGGTGCTCCTCCGCACGCGCCTTGGCCCCGAGCACGGCGCCCTTCACCTGGGCGGCGCCCTCGATCGCCTTGCCCTTGGCCAGAGCGGCGCCCTCGATCGCCTTGCCCTTCACCTGGGCCGCGCCCTCGATCGCCTTGCCCTTGGCCTGCGCCGTCCCCTCGGCGGTCGCGCTCTGCGCGTGCCCCGCCTCGTCCGTCGCCTTGCTCTTCACGCGCGCCGCCTGCTCCGTCATCTTTTCCTTCACCTGTGCCGCCGTTCCTCGTACCTGGCCCTTGACCGCCTCGGCGCGCTGCCGGGCGCGGGTCTTCACATCCGCCTTGGCGGCCAGCTCCTCGACGGTCTCGCCGAGTCGGCCGCGGGTCTCCTCGATCTGCCGGCGCAGCTCGTCCGGACCCTTCACGCCCGTCTTCTCGGAATCCTTCGGCGTATTCGTCATCGGTGCGCCCTTTCCTTGATCTCCTCGACGTCCGCCTTGACGCTGTCGATGGCCTCCTGCGGCACGGGCGGAACCGCGCGGGCCAGCTGACCGCGTCCCATCACGGCCAGTACCCCGGCCACGACGAAGAGGACGCCGGTGACGATCAGAGCCGCCGCCCAGACGGGCAGGGCGAGCGAGAGCGCCGCGATCGCCGTGGCGGACAGGGCCATGAGCCCTACGTACGAGATCGCGCCGGCCGCGCCGATGAGCCCGCCGCCGCGGCCCGCGCGTTTGCCCTTCTCGGCCATCTCCTGTGCGGCGAGCCGCATCTCCTGGCGCACGAGCTCCGAAAGCTGTGTGGTGGCCTGCTCGACGAGTTGACCCACCGAGTGCTGCGCGTTCTCGCGCGTCGGCTGCTCGTCCATGGTCCCGGTCACGGGTGCCGCCTCCCTTCTGGCTGGGAGGCCCGAGTACCCGCGCCCGGCCGCGCTATCCCCGCTGATCCCCGGCCAGCCGGGACAACTCGGCCTGGAACCAGTCCAGGCGTGCCTGGAGAAGCGCGGCCTCGGCCATCAGTTCGGGCATCCCGACCCCCGTGAGCGGGCCCGCGGGCCCGTCCGGGGCGGTGGGCGGGGCGGGCGCGACGACGGTGAGCCCCTCGCCCGCGAGCCGCGCGAACCCGGCGACGGACACGGCCTGCCGCCCGCCCCGGCACCGCCCGCACGCCGCTTCGAGCACCCGCCACCCCGGCCGGCCCCACCCGGCGTCGGCCAGGAGCGAGGCGGGGGCGCCGCAGCCGCACGGCGGCACGGTCGCGCCCCGCACCCGCTGCCTGGCGTACCGGAAGCCGCGCTCGAAGCGGATGTACGCCCCGAGCACCGTCACTTCGAGGAGCACCGCCCCGCGGTGTTCGGCGGTGCACAGCAGCCCCTCGGCGGTGGCGCGGTCGTGCACGCAGTGGAAACCGCAGTCACAGCGGCGGCTGGGGGCGCTGTGCCGTCTGCCGTAGACGCAGCGCGCCTCGTCGAGCACTCCGTAGGGCAGGCCCGCGCCGAGGGAGACGCCGGTGAAGGCGGCCCGGGTGCCGTCGTGGGACAGCACCGGGCGGGCGATCTTGTATCCGGTCGGCGGCTCCGTCGGGCGTTCCTCGGGGAGCCGCGCCCTCATCGGGTGACCGCGGCCTCGACGGCCCGGGGCTCCGGCACCGACTCCGGGGCCTTCGGGCCGGGACGGGACGCGGACGCCCTGTCCGCGCGTGCCGTCTCATCCGCGCGCGCCGTCTCCTCCTGTCGCGGCTGTTCTTCGGCGATACCGGTCGCGAGTGCCTTGCCGAGCCTCATGACGCCTCCTAGGGACCGACTGTCGTGCCATGGTGACCCATACAGGGCCGAGTTGGCACCAGTGCGTACGTCATCTCCTCACCGTCGCGCACGGTTCCGCACCGCTCCTCACCGTTCGGCGAAGACCGGCGTCCAGCGTCCGGCGGAGTCCTCCTTCGCGGAGCGGTAGCCGCTGAGCGGAACGGTCTTGCGCTCGCCGATGGTGACCAGGACGAGCCGCTGCCGGTATTCGCTCGTGCCGGGTTCGATGTCCCAGGCGATGAGCCGCCGCGAGTCGGCCCAGGCGAGCAGCTGCTGGCCGGGCACCTTGGCGACGCGCTTGCCGGTCGCGGGGTCGATGACCTCGGACGCGGTGGTTCCGGCGCTCCCCGCGAAGTCGCCCGCGGCGAGCTTCCCGTCCGGCGAGAGCCCGGCCTCGTTGTACGGGCGCAGGTGCTTCTCCTTCGGCGGGGCGCTCCGCTCACGGCCCTCGAAGTCGTAGTACTGCTGGTAGGGCGCGATGGTGAGACCGGAGAGGACGAGGGTGCCGTCCCGGCTGAACCCGAAGTCCTCCCGGGCGTTGATGCCGGAGAGCCCGAACTCGTCGGGCTTGTCGGACTTCATCTCCACGGCGCTCCAGTGGGCCTTGCCCGACGCCACGTCGATGACGTAGAAGCCGGTCCTGCTCGGTTCGCCGGGACCGGGCCGCTTGTGGTTGCCCTCGTGGATCGGCCGGTCCATGTCGAGCCGGTCCGGGTTGTTCGCGTAGGTCGTGGCGACGAGTTTTCCGCCGTCCGGCGAGAACGCGAGCCCGGCGACGCCCCGCCGCACCGGGATCCAGCGCTCGACCTCCCCGGTCAGCAGGTTCAGCAGGCCGACCCGCTGTGCGGGCAGCCCGCGTTCGACGACGGCGGCGGTGCGCAGGCCGGGGGCGACGGCCAGCCACGCCCACCGGGCGTCCTTGCGGTAGGTGCCCGTCCGCTGGTCGAGCAGGTGGTAGGTGCGCTCGACCAGTTCGTCGCCGTCCGGCAGCTTGACGCGGCTGCGCGTGCTGTACGCGGCGAGCGCCGTGTTCCCGACGGCGATCAGGTCCCGGGGCGGTGTCTGCCCGGGATGCGCGACGATGTCACCGCTCCGCAACTCACTGGCCGGGCGCGCCTCGTGGGGCCCCGGGTCGCGACTCGGCACCGCGACGGCCACCACCGCGGCCGTCACGACGGCGAGCGACGCGCCGGTGAAGGCCCGGGCCCTGCGGCGGCGCCGTGTGGCCAGCACCCGGTCGGCGAGGTCACCCGGCGGGGGCGCGCCCTGGTCGGCCTGCTCCCGCAGCGAATCGCGCACCAGTTCTTCCACGTTCACGGTCATACCTCCATGGGCGAGAAGTCGCGGGACGCCGGCCGGGGTTCGCCGTCCGGCCGGTCGAGGCGCTCCAGGTCGGGAGCGAGGCTGCGCAGCCGGGCGAGGGAGCGGTGCGTCGTGCTGCGCACCGTGCCGACGGAGCAGCCGAGGAGCCGGGCGACGTCCGCCTCCGGCAGGTCCTCGAAGTAACGCAGCACCAGTACGGTCCGCTGGCGTGTGGTGAGCTTGGCGAGCGCCCCGCGCAGTACGATCCGCAGCTCCGCGGCGGACGCGCCGTCCCCCGAGGCGGCGCTCTCCGGCGGGTCGGCGACGGCCAGTTCGCGGCGCGGCCACTTCAGCCGCCACCGGCTGACCTGCTGGCGGTAGAGGACGCGCCGTACGTACGCCTCCGGCTCGTCGATCCGGCGCCAGCGGGCCGCCACCTTGACCAGCGCGTTCTGCAGCAGGTCCTCACCCGCGTGCCGGTCGCCGCCGCTGAGCAGCACCGCGGTCTTCAGCAGCGCCGGCGATCTGCTCGCCACGAACTCCCGGAAACTGTCCTGCTCTTCGGCATCCATCGTCACCTTCGCTCCCTGGGGGGCCTGTTGCCCTCCCGTACCAGTGAGGACGGGTCCGGACGCCCCCTGCTATGCCTGCTGACCGAGACAGAAAAAAGCGGCCGCCCCGGAGGGTGGCCGCTTTGGGCGGAGAGGTTGTTCAGCTGGCGGTGGGGAAGCCCGCCGCCTTGGTCCAGCGCAGCGTGGTGCCGCCCCGGCTGAAGGTGACCTTCTTGCCCCCGGAGGCGACGGCGATCTTCTCCCAGCCGTCGAAGTTTTTGGTGAGGTGCTTGTCCCAGGTGGTCAGCCGGCCCGTGGCCACGGTGGCGACCGACTCGGTGGGCGGCTCGCCGTCCGCGCAGTACACACCGAAGTCCCCGAAGGCGGCGACGGTGCCGTCCTTGGCCTTGAGGGTGATGCCCTGGCAGGCGTCGGTCCTCGTCTTGTAGATCACGGCGGGCTTGGACCAGCCCCTGGCCCGGGGGCTGTAGTCCTGTACGAAGAGTCCCTTGCCCCGCATGTAGTGCATGGCCACGCGCCGCCCGTCGGCGAGCTTGACCTGGGCGTTGAAGGGGCTCGGGCTCCCGCTCCAGGGGATGTCGCTCTTGCGCAGCGGGTAACCGTGGTCGCCCGCCACGGCCCGGCTGACCTCCCGCTCGACGCCCCGGCCGTCCCCCTGGACCTGCCCGGCGCTCTGCCCGCACCCGACCAGCAGCCCGCACACGGTCACGGCCCCCAGAGCCAGCGCCCGCACACCTGTTCCACGCATAGGACTTCCCCCTGTCGCCCGGCCCCGCGCCCAGCGGCGGCCACCCCGCAGTTGTAGCAGGTCGGCCGGCGCGGCGGGCCGGCGGCGGCCCGGCGCGCTGGGGGGCGGGGCGGCCGCGGGCGCTCGGCCGCCCCGTCGTGGGTCAGTTGTGGCTGTGCAGGATCTCGTTCAGGCCGCCCCAGACCGCGTTGTTCGGGCGGGCCTCGACCGTGCCGGTGACGGAGTTGCGGCGGAAGAGGATGTTCGAGGCGCCGGACAGCTCGCGGGCCTTGACGATCTGTCCGTCGGGCATGGTCACGCGGGTGCCGGCCGTGACGTACAGGCCCGCCTCGACGACGCACTCGTCGCCCAGCGCGATGCCGACGCCCGCCTCGGCGCCGATCAGGCAGCGCTCGCCGATGACGATGCGGACGTTGCCGCCGCCGGACAGGGTGCCCATCGTGGAGGCGCCGCCGCCGATGTCCGAGCCGTCGCCGATGACGACGCCGGCGGAGATGCGGCCCTCGACCATGGAGGTGCCGAGCGTGCCCGCGTTGAAGTTCACGAAGCCCTCGTGCATGACCGTGGTGCCCTCGGCGAGGTGCGCGCCGAGCCGGACCCGGTCGGCGTCGGCGATGCGGACGCCCTTCGGCACGACGTAGTCCGTCATGCGCGGGAACTTGTCGACGGACGTCACGGCGAGGTGCAGCCCCTCGGCGCGGGCGTTGAGCCGCACCTTCTCGACGTCGTCGACGGCGACCGGGCCGAGCGAGGTCCAGGCGACGTTGGCGAGGAAGCCGAACTGGCCGTCGAGGTTGACGCCGTGCGGCTTGACCAGGCGGTGCGAGAGCAGGTGCAGGCGCAGGTAGACGTCGTGGGCGTCCAGCGGCTTGTCGTCGAGGGAGGCGATGACCGTACGTACGGCGATGATCTCCACGCCACGGCGGGCGTCCGGCCCGATGGCCTTGGCGGCGCCCTCGCCGAGCAGCTCCACGGCGCGCTCGGCGCTCAGCCGCTCGCTGCCGGCCGGGCCGGCCTCGGCGACGAGTTCGGGCGCGGGGAACCAGGTGTCGAGGACGGTGCCGTCGGCGGTGACGGTGGCGAGGCCTGCGGCGATGGCGCCGGTGGTGCGGGGTGCGTTCGTGTCGGTCATGGGTGAAACCTAACCGGAGCGGCCTCGCGCGGGCGAACCGGTCTCAGGGTCCGGGCCGCTCGCGCGCGGGCGCCAGCAGCCGGCCGAGCATCTCGCGCGCGTACGCCTCGTCGTACGTCCCGCCGGTGAGCAGCACCTGGAGGCAGATCCCGTCCATCAGGGCGACCAGGGCGCGCGCCGTGACGGGGTCGGTGCGGGGCGCGAGGACGTCGCTGACGCCCCGGCACCACTCGGCGGCCACGGGGCGCAGGGCGGGTCTGCGCAGGGCGGCGAGATAGAGCTCGTACTCCAGCTCGACGCCGGTGCGCTCCCCCGCGAGCCAGTCGCCGAGGAGCCGGGCGAGCTCCGCGGCGAGGTCGGCGCGCGGGTCCGCGAAGGCGCCGCTCGCGGCCACCGCCTTCGCGAAGCCCTCGTTGGCCTGCCGCAGCGCGGCGACCAGCAGCTCGTCGAGCGTCTTGAAGTGGTACGTGGTGGAGCCGAGCGGCACGTCGGCCTCGGCGGCGGCCGAGCGGTGGCTGAGCCCGGCGATCCCCTTCGCGCCGACGACGCGGATCGCGGCGTCGATGATCCGCTGGCGGCGCTCGGGGTCGTGGCGGCGGGGCATCAGTGGGCCCCGCCGAGGTTGAGCACGACGACGCCGACGATGACGAGGGCGAGGCCGACGAGCTTGACCGGACCGGCCGATTCCCCGAGGAAGAGCATGCCGATGGCGGCGACGGCCGCGGTGCCGACCCCGGCCCAGATCGCGTAGGCGGTGCCCACGGAGAGCGTCTTGAGGGTCTGCGCGAGGAGGGTGAAGGCGATCAGATATCCGGCGAGCGTGATCAGCGAGGGCCACAGCCTGCTGAACCCCTCGCTGTACTTCATGGCCGTGGTGGCCGCCACCTCCGCGGTGATGGCCCCGGCGAGCAGCGCGTATCCCATGCGTACGAGTGTACATATCGTTATGTACGGTTGTACGTAAAGGCGTTCCGTTCGCAGCGGTTAGGGTGACGCGATCTCTGTGGGGGGCCACAGGACGCACGACGCACACCATGGAGCGCGAGAGCGATGCCGGACACGCCGGGGTGGGGACCACACGGATCGCAGGGGCCGCAGGGACCGCAACAACCACAGGGGCCGCAGGGACCGCAACAACCACAGGGGCCGCAGGCGGGGCCGGGTCCCGGGTGGGGTCCGTACGGCTGGCAGCAGCACCCCTGGGGCCCGCCGCCGCCTCCCCCGCCGAAGCCCGGCGTCATCCCCCTCGCCCCGCTCGGCGTCGACCACGTGTTCGGCGGCGCCTTCGCCACGATGCGGCGTCACGCCAAGCCGCTCTTCGGCACGGCGGCTGCGGCGTACGGCCTGCTGGCCGCGGTGATGGCGGGCGCGCTGCTGCTGGCCCACGCCGTGACCCGCGACGAGTTCCGGGCCATGTACGCGCCGGGCGCCACCTTCTCCTGGGAGCACGGCCGGCCGCTGCTGCTGGCCTTCGGCGCCGTCTGGCTCACGGGACTGCTGGGCAGCCTCGCCGTCAACTCCTTCCTCCAGGCCGCGTGCGCGCAGACCCTGCAGGAGGCGGTCCTCGGCCGCCGGGCGACGTTCCGGGCGGTGTGGCGCGGGGCGTGGGCGCGCACCCCGTCGGTGGCCGCCGTGACGCTGCTGCTCGCCCTCGTCCTGCTGCTGCCGCTCGTGGTCCTCGCCGTGCTCTTCGTCGCCTTCTTCGTCTCCGTCATGACCGATTCGAGCGCCCCCTTGGGCCTGATCTTCCTCCTCTTCCTCCTCGTGACCCCGCTGTCGGCGTGGCTGTACGTCACGTTCGCCTTCGCCCCCGCCGCGGCGGTCCTGGAGACGGCGGGCCCCTACACGGCCCTCCGCCGCTCCGCCCGCCTCGTACGCGGCGCCCGGTGGCGCACGTTCGGCATCTCACTGCTCGCGGGGCTCATCGTGCTGATCGTGTCCCTGGCGCTGCGGCTCCCCCTCCAGCTCGCCGCCCCGGAGCCGCCCGTCGTGACCCCGGACAGCGACACGTCGGAGATCTTCTTCGACCAACTGCGCGGCCAGTTCGGCCTCTACGCCCTCGCGGGCCTGGCGGCCGGCCTCCTCACCCAACTCCTGGCCTCACTCTTCCTCCCCCTGGTGACGACCCTGCTCTACATCGACCGCCGCATCCGCACGGAGGGCCTCGCCCAGGCGCTGGACTCAGCGGCGCGATGAACACGACGAAGCCCCCCGGAGATCCTCCGGGGGGCTTCGCGGTGTACGTGGCTCAGACGTTGAAGCCGAGCGCCCGCAGCTGCTCGCGGCCGTCGTCCGTGATCTTGTCCGGGCCCCACGGCGGCATCCAGACCCAGTTGATCCGCAGCTCGTTGACGATGCCCTCCGTCGCGGACTTCGCCTGGTCCTCGATGACGTCGGTCAGCGGGCAGGCCGCCGAGGTGAGCGTCATGTCGATCGTGGCGATGTTGGCGTCGTCGACGTGGATGCCGTAGATCAGGCCGAGGTTGACGACGTCGATGCCCAGCTCGGGGTCGACGACGTCGTAGAGCGCCTCGCGGACCTCTTCCTCGGAAGCGGGCTTCGTGGTCAGGGTCTCGTTCTCGCTCATGCGGTCTTCCTCTCAGCGGCGGCGCCCGAAGCGGCGGCACCGTCGTTCTCGCCCAGCGCCTGCGCCGTCGCGTCCTTCCACGCCATCCAGCTCAGCAGCGCGCACTTGACGCGCGCGGGGTACTTGGAGACCCCGGCGAACGCGACCGCGTCCTCCAGGACCTCCTCCATGGCGTCGTCGGGCTCCACCTTGCCCTTGGACTGCATCAGCTCCAGGAACACTTCCTGGATCCTCTGCGCCTCGGCCAGTTCCTTGCCGACCAGCAGGTCGTTCAGGACGGACGCGCTGGCCTGGCTGATGGAGCAGCCCTGGCCCTCGTAGGACACGTCGGCGATCGTCGACCCGTCGTACTTCACGCGCAGGGTGATCTCGTCACCGCACGTCGGGTTGACGTGGTGCACCTCGGCGTCGCCATCGCGCAGACCACGCCCGTGCGGGTGCTTGTAGTGGTCCAGGATGACTTCCTGGTACATCGAATCCAGCTTCACGTGCTCAGCCAGCCCCTCAGCCGAAGAAGTTCCGTACGTGCTCCAGGCCGTCGACGAGGGCGTCGATCTCGCCGGGCGTGGAGTACAGATAGAACGACGCTCGCGTGGTCGCGGGAATTCCGTAGCGCAGGCAGACGGGGCGGGCGCAGTGGTGGCCCACGCGGACCGCGATGCCTTCCTCGTCCAGGACCTGGCCCACGTCGTGCGGGTGGATGTCGCCGAGCGTGAAGGAGATCGCGGCGCCGCGGTCCTCGGCCGTCGTCGGACCGATGATCCTGAGGTCCGGGACCTCGAGGAGGCGCTTGACCGCGTACTCGGTGATCGCGTGCTCATGCGCGGCGATCTTGTCCATGCCGATGGCCGAGAGGTAGTCCACGGCCGCGCCCAGGCCCACGGCCTGGGAGACCGGGGGCGTGCCCGCCTCGAACTTGTGCGGCGCGGGAGCGTACGTCGACGAGTTCATCGACACGGTCTCGATCATCTCGCCGCCGCCGAGGAACGGCGGCAGGTCCTCCAGGAGCTCCTGGCGGCCCCACAGCACGCCGATGCCCGTCGGCCCGCACATCTTGTGGCCGGTGAAGGCCACGAAGTCGGCCTGGAGCGCCTGCACGTCCAGCGGCATGTGCGGCGCGGCCTGCGAGGCGTCGATGAGGACGAGGGCGCCGACCTCCTGGGCGCGGCGCACGATCGCCTCGACCGGGTTGAGCGTGCCCAGGATGTTCGACACCAGCACGAAGGAGACGATCTTCGTCTTCTCCGTGATGATCTCGTCGATGTTCGACAGGTCGAGACGTCCGTCGTCGGTGAGGCCGAACCACTTCAGCTTCGCGCCCGTGCGCTGCGAGAGCAGCTGCCACGGCACGATGTTGGAGTGGTGCTCCATCTCGGTGATGACGATCTCGGTCTCGTGGTCCACGCGGTAGGGCTCATCGGCCCAGCCCAGCATGTTGGCCACGAGGTTCAGCGACTCGGAGGCGTTCTTGGTGAAGATCACCTCGTTGCGGCTGGGCGCGTTGATGAACGCCGCGACCTTGTCGCGGGCGCCCTCGTACAGCGCCGTGGCCTCCTCGGCGAGGACGTGCACGCCGCGGTGGACGTTGGCGTTGTGCTGCTCGTAGTACTCGTTCAGTACGTCGAGGACCTGGCGCGGCGTCTGGGACGTCGCCGCGTTGTCCAGGTACACGAGCTTCTTGCCGTCGTGGATCGTGCGATCCAGGATCGGGAAGTCCTTGCGGATCGCCTCGGTGTCGAGGAGGCCCGGCAACTGTGTCACGCGGATGCGCCGCCCTTCGTGTAAGCCTCGTAGCCCTCGGCCTCGAGCTTGTCGGCGAGCTCGGCGCCGCCGGACTCGGCGATGCGACCGTTCGCGAAGACGTGCACGAAGTCGGGCTTGATGTAGCGCAGGATGCGCGTGTAGTGCGTGATCAGCAGGGTGCCGACCTCGCCGGTCTCGCGGACGCGGTTGACGCCGTCCGAGACCTGGCGCAGCGCGTCGACGTCCAGACCGGAGTCCGTCTCGTCGAGGATCGCGATCTTCGGCTTGAGGAGCTCCATCTGGAGGATCTCGTGGCGCTTCTTCTCACCGCCGGAGAAGCCCTCGTTCACGTTGCGCTCGGCGAAGGCCGGGTCCATCTGGAGCTGCTCCATCGCGGACTTGACCTCCTTCACCCAGGTGCGCAGCTTGGGGGCCTCGCCGCGGATCGCCGTCGCCGACGTACGCAGGAAGTTGGAGACCGAGACGCCGGGGACCTCGACCGGGTACTGCATGGCGAGGAACATGCCGGCGCGGGCGCGCTCGTCGACGGACATCTCCAGGACGTCCTCGCCGTCGAGGGTCACGCTGCCCTGGGTGATCGTGTACTTGGGGTGGCCCGCGATGGAGTAGGCGAGGGTCGACTTGCCGGAGCCGTTCGGGCCCATGATGGCGTGGGTCTCGCCCTGCTTCACGGTCAGGTCGACGCCCTTGAGGATCTCCTTGGTGGAGTTGTCGGCCTCGACGGTGACGTGCAGGTCCTTGATTTCAAGCGTTGCCATGGGTGCCTCAGGACTCCTGGGAGAGGGAGACGAGCACGTCGTCCCCTTCGATCTTTACGGGGTATACGGGGACGGGGCGCGTCGCGGGAAGACCGGACGGCTTGCCGGTGCGGAGGTCGAACGCGGAGCCGTGCAGCCAGCACTCGATCTGGCAGTCCTCCACCTCGCCCTCGGAGAGGGAGACGTTCGCGTGCGAGCAGATGTCGTGGATCGCGAACACCTCGCCCTCGGTGTGGACGACCGAGACCGGCGTGCCGTCGAGTTCCACCCGCTTGGGGGTGTCCTCCGTCAGCTCACCCAGTCCGCAGACGCGTACGAAGGTCATGCGACCGTCGCCTCCAGCTCCTCTTCGATCTTGGCGAGGAGGCGCTCCTCGATGTCCGGCAAACCGATCTGCTGGACCAGCTCGGCGAAGAAGCCGCGCACGACCAGGCGGCGCGCGTCCTCCTGCGAGATACCGCGCGACTGGAGGTAGAAGAGCTGCTCGTCGTCGAAGCGGCCGGTCGCCGAGGCGTGGCCGGCGCCGACGATCTCGCCGGTCTCGATCTCCAGGTTCGGGACCGAGTCCACGCGGGCGCCGTCGGTCAGCACGAGGTTGCGGTTCAGCTCGTAGGTGTCCGTGCCCTCGGCGGCGGCCTCGATGAGGACGTCGCCGATCCACACCGCGTGGGCGCTGTCGCCCTGGAGCGCGCCCTTGTAGACGACGTTCGACTTGCAGTGCGGGGTGTTGTGGTCGACCAGGAGGCGGTGCTCCTGGTGCTGGCCCGCGTCGGTGACGTACAGGCCGAACAGCTCGGCCTCGCCGCCGGTGCCCGCGTAGGCGACGCGCGGGTGCAGGCGGACCAGGTCGCCGCCGAAGGTGACGACGACGGACTTGAAGGAGGCGTCGCGGCCGATCAGCGCGTTGTGCTGGGCGACGTGCACCGCCTTGTCGTCCCAGTCCTGGACGGAGACGACGGTGAGCTTGGCGCCGTCGCCGACGATGAAGTCGACGTTGGCGGCGAGCACGGCGTCACCGGTGTGGTCGATGACGACGAGGGCCTCGGCGAACGCGCCCACCTCGATCACCTGGTGCGCGAAGGCGGTGCCGCCCTCGCCGTGCACGGAGATCCGGATGGGCTCGGTGAGCACCGTCTCCTTGGGGACGGACACGACCGAGGCCTTCTCGAAGGAGGAGTAGGCCTGCGCGGCGACGCGGTCGACGGGCGTGCCCGCCCTGCCGACGCGCGCGTCGTCCCGGCCCACCGTCTCCTGGGTGACGCCGTCGGGGGCGCTCACCTCGACACGGATACCGCCGTCGGCCACCGCCGTGCCGTCGTGCAGCCCGCGCAGCCGCTCCAGCGGCGTGAACCGCCACTCCTCCTCGCGGCCGTGGGGGACCGGGAAGTCCGCCACGTCGAAGGACGGGGGGGCGCTCATGCGGGTGGCGACGGTGGACTCGGCGGCCACCGCGATGGATCCGGCGGTCGTCGATCCCACCGGGGAATTCTGGGCCTCAGCCATGGCTGTCGTCGTGCTCTCTCTCTGCGCTCTGCGTAAGAAGTCTGCTCGCTGCGGGGATGGTCGCCGGACTCAGCCGACCGACCCTTCCATCTGCAGCTCGATCAGCCGGTTGAGCTCCAGGGCGTACTCCATGGGCAGCTCCTTGGCGATCGGCTCGACGAAGCCGCGCACGATCATCGCCATGGCCTCGAACTCCGTCAGGCCGCGGCTCATCAGGTAGAAGAGCTGGTCGTCGGAGACCTTGGAGACGGTCGCCTCGTGGCCCATCGACACGTCGTCCTCGCGGACGTCGACGTAGGGGTAGGTGTCCGAGCGCGAGATCGTGTCGACGAGCAGCGCGTCGCACAGCACGTTCGACTTCGAGCCGTGAGCGCCCTCACCGATCTCCACGAGACCGCGGTACGAGGTGCGGCCACCGCCGCGCGCCACCGACTTGGAGACGATGTTGGAGGACGTGTTCGGCGCCATGTGGACCATCTTGGAGCCGGCGTCCTGGTGCTGGCCCTCGCCCGCGAAGGCGATGGACAGCGTCTCGCCCTTGGCGTGCTCGCCCATGAGGTAGACGGCCGGGTACTTCATCGTCACCTTGGAGCCGATGTTGCCGTCGATCCACTCCATGGTCGCGCCCTCGTAGGCCACGGCGCGCTTGGTGACCAGGTTGTAGACGTTGTTCGACCAGTTCTGGATCGTCGTGTAGCGGCAGCGGCCGCCCTTCTTCACGATGATCTCGACCACGGCGGAGTGCAGCGAGTCCGACTTGTAGATCGGCGCGGTGCAGCCCTCGACGTAGTGGACGTAGGCACCCTCGTCGACGATGATCAGCGTCCGCTCGAACTGGCCCATGTTCTCCGTGTTGATGCGGAAGTAGGCCTGGAGCGGGATGTCGACGTGCACGCCCTTGGGGACGTAGATGAACGAGCCGCCGGACCACACGGCGGTGTTCAGCGACGCGAACTTGTTGTCACCGACGGGGATGACGGTGCCGAAGTACTCCTTGAAGAGCTCCGGGTGCTCCTTCAGCGCCGTGTCGGTGTCCAGGAAGATGACGCCCTGCTCCTCCAGGTCCTCACGGATCTGGTGGTAGACGACCTCGGACTCGTACTGGGCCGCGACACCGGAGACGAGGCGCTGCTTCTCCGCCTCGGGGATGCCGAGCTTGTCGTACGTGTTCTTGATGTCCTCGGGCAGGTCCTCCCAGGACTCCGCCTGCTTCTCCGTGGAGCGCACGAAGTACTTGATGTTGTCGAAGTCGATGCCCGAGAGGTCCGAGCCCCAGTTCGGCATGGGCTTCTTGTCGAACAGGCGCAGGCCCTTGAGGCGGAGCTTGGTCATCCACTCCGGCTCGGACTTCTTGGCCGAGATGTCCCGGACGACGTCCTCGCTGATGCCGCGCCTGGCGGAGGCACCGGCGACGTCGGAGTCGGCCCAGCCGTATTCATACGTGCCCAGACCCTCGAGTTCGGGGTGGGCAGTCTCCGTGGGGAGCGTCATGCGGGGTTCCTCCCGGCCGTACTTGCTGATGCTGATGGGGTGGTCTGAGTGGTGCCGGCGCCGCTGCCGCCGCTGCGCGGGATGAACGTCGTGCAGACGCCGTCCCCGTGGGCGATGGTGGCCAGGCGCTGCACATGCGTGCCGAGCAGCGCGGAGAACATCTCTGTCTCCGCCTCGCACAGCTGCGGGTACTGCTCGGCGACATGGGCGACCGGGCAGTGGTGCTGGCACAGCTGCTCGCCGACCGGCGCGGTGCGCGCCGTGGCAGCGTACCCGTCGGCGGTCAGCGCCCTGGCCAGCGCCTCGGTGCGCTGCTCGGCGGGTGCGGCGTCGATCGCGTTCCGGTACGTCTCGGCCTGGGCGGTGATCCTCGCCCGGGCGAACGCGACGACCGCTTCCTCGCCGTGCTGTTCGGTGATCCACCGGAGCGCGTCCGCGGCCAGCTTGTCGTACGACTGGTCGAAGGCGTCGCGCCCGCAGTCGGTCAGCGCGAAGACCTTGGCGGGGCGGCCGCGGGTGCGGGCGCCGTAGACGCGCTGCTCACGGGGCTCGACGACGTTCTCATGGGCGAGGGCGTCGAGGTGCCTGCGGACGGCGGCCTGGGTCAGGCCGAGACGCTTCGCGAGATCGGCGACGGTGGAGGGGCCGTGGTCCAGGATGGAGCGCGCGACGCGGTTGCGGGTGGACCGCTCACCGGTCGCGAGTTCCTCCTGCGGAGCCTCGCCAACGTTTTTCACAACGTCATTGTTGCGTAATTCCTCAGAGGCTGACAACCCGCGCCATGATCACCGCGTGGTGCGCTGCATCACTTAGGCAAACCTAAGCTGACCTGCGGAAACGATCACTGACCGGTGCCCCGCCCGCCCGCCGCCCGCGATCCGTCCCTAGACTGGTCCACCATGCGAGAAGAGCCCGTCGTCCAGATCGAGAGTCTGGTCAAGCGGTACGGAACCAAGACCGCGGTCGACGGTCTCGACCTGACGGCCCGGGCGGGCATCACCGCCGTCCTCGGCCCCAACGGCGCCGGCAAGACCACCACGATCGAGACGTGCGAGGGATACCGCAGGCCGGACGCGGGAACCGTCCGCGTCCTCGGCCTCGACCCGGTGCGCGAGGCCGCCGCGCTGCGGCCCCGCCTCGGCGTGATGCTCCAGTCGGGCGGCGTCTACTCCGGCGCCCGCGCCGACGAGATGCTGCGCCACGTCGCCAAGCTGCACGCCCACCCCCTGGACGTGGACGCCCTCATCGAGCGCCTGGGACTCGGCTCGTGCGGCCGCACCACCTACCGGCGCCTCTCGGGCGGCCAGCAGCAGCGCCTCGCGCTCGCGATGGCCGTCGTCGGCCGGCCCGACCTGGTCTTCCTGGACGAGCCGACCGCGGGCCTCGACCCGCAGGCCCGCCGGGCGACCTGGGACCTCGTACGCGATCTGCGCCGCGACGGCGTCAGCGTCATCCTCACCACGCACCACATGGACGAGGCCGAGGAGCTCTCCGACGACGTCGCGATCATCGACGCCGGCCGGGTCATCGCGCAGGGCAGCCCCGACGCGCTGTGCCGGGGCGGCGCCGAGAACACCCTGCGCTTCACCGGCCGCCCCGGTCTCGACGTCGGCTCGCTCCTCAAGGCGCTGCCCCCGGACTCGGCGGCGGCGGAGCTGACCCCGGGCGCCTACCGCGTGAGCGGCACGGTCGACCCGCAGCTGCTCGCCACGGTCACCTCCTGGTGCGCCCAGCACGGGGTGATGCCCGACAGGATCTCGGTCGAACGCCACACCCTGGAAGACGTCTTCCTGGAGCTCACGGGTAAGGAGCTGCGCGGATGAGCGCCGCCGGAACGTACACGCCGAGGCCGGGCGGTGCCCCGCTTCCGCGCATGATCGCCGCGCAGGCCGCGCTGGAGACCAGGATGCTGCTGCGCAACGGCGAGCAGCTGCTCCTGACGGTCGTGATCCCGACCCTGCTGCTCGTGCTGTTCAGCGCGGTCGACGTCGTGGACACGGGGGACGGCGAGGCCGTCGACTTCCTCGCGCCCGGCATCCTCGCGCTCGCCGTGATGTCGACGGCGTTCACCGGCCAGGCCATCGCGACCGGCTTCGAGCGGCGCTACGGCGTGCTCAAGCGGCTCGGCGCCTCCCCGCTGCCCCGCTGGGGCCTGATGACGGCCAAGACGCTCTCCGTGCTGGTCACCGAGGTGCTCCAGGTGGCGCTGCTCACGGCCATCGCCTTCGCGCTCGGCTGGTCGCCGCACGGCAACCCGCTGTGGGTGCTGCTGCTCCTGGTGTTCGGCACGGCGGCCTTCTCGGGCCTCGGCCTGCTGATGGCGGGCACCCTGAAGGCGGAGGCCACGCTGGCCGCCGCGAACCTCGTCTTCCTGCTGCTGCTGGTCGGCGGCGGGGTGATCGTGCCGCTCGACAAGTTCCCGGACGCGGCCCAGACGGTGCTCGGGCTGCTGCCCATCGCGGCGCTCTCCGACGGGCTGCGGGACGTGCTGCGGCACGGCGCGGGCCTGCCGTGGGCGGACCTGGCGATCCTCGCGGTGTGGGCGGTGCTCGGTCTGGGCGCGGCGGCGAGGTTCTTCCGCTGGGAGTAGCGGACGGGAGCAACGCGCGGGGGCAGCACGCGGGAAAAGCCCGTGGAGCGGCGCGCCACGCGGCCCGAACGCCGGATACGTCCCCCTCGTGAAGCCGTGCACAAGCGGCCCCCTACGATGGTGGGCGTGCCAAACGTGACCCGAGCCGACCTCGCTCAAGCCGCGCGGAACCCGCTCGCCTTCATCGCCGAGCGCTGGACCCCCGCCCAGCGGACCGTCCAGCGGGCGGCCTTCCTCTCGCTCGCCATGACCGTCGTCATCGTGGTCACGGGCGGCGCCGTCCGGCTGACCGGCTCGGGGCTCGGCTGCCCCACCTGGCCCAAGTGCACGCAGGACTCCCTCACCGCGACCAGCGAGATGGGCTTCCACGGCGTCGTCGAGTTCGGCAACCGCATGCTCACGTACGTGCTGTGCGCGGCCGTGGGCTGGGCGATCATCGCCGCCCGGGCGCAGAAGCCGGTGCGGCGCGGCCTGCTCCTGCTCGGCTGGACCCAGTTCTGGCTGGTCATGGGCAACGCCGTGCTCGGCGGCATCGTCGTCCTGGTCGGCCTGAACCCGTACACGGTCGCCGCGCACTTCCTGCTCTCCACCGCCCTGATCGCGGTCGCCGCCACCATGTGGCAGCGCTCCCGCGAGGGCGACACCGAGCCGCGGCCGCTGGTCGGCAAGGCCGTGGCGCAGCTGGTGTGGTTCCTGGTGGCGGCGGCGGTGCTGCTGATCGCGGTCGGCACGGTCGTGACCGGCGCGGGGCCGCACGCGGGTGACTCCAGCGACGTGCCGCGGATGAACCTCGCCCCGGTCGGCCTGGACTGGGAGGGCGTGACCAAGCTGCACGCGGTCCTCGCCTGGATCGTGGTGACGCTGACGTTCGCCCTGTGGTTCGTCCTCAAGGCGGTCGACGCGCCGCACGGTCCGCTGGCCCGCACCCGCGACCTGTTCCTGGTCCTCCTCGCGCAGGGCGCCATCGGCTACGTCCAGTACTTCACGGACCTGCCGGAGATCCTCGTCGGGCTGCACATGTTCGGCTCGTGCCTGGTGTGGATCGCCGTGCTGCGCGTCCTGCTGTCGCTGCGGGAGCGGCCGCTGCCCGTGGTCGAGGTGCCCGCGCAGGCGGACGACTCACGGCTCTCCGCGGTCTAGCCCGTACACGCGGCGGGCGTTGCCCGCCGCGATCAGGCCCGCCACGCGCTGCGCGTCGCCGAGCGACCAGGCCCCCTCGGCGACCCAGGTGCCAAGGACCCGCCCGAGCGCCTCACGGAACAGCTGGGCCCCCACGACGTGCAGCTCGGGCAGGCCGTGCGCGCCGCTGGAGAACAGCAGCTTGCCGAAGGGCGCCAGTTCGAGGATCTCCGCGAGCACGGCCGCCGCCCGCGCCCCGGTGCGGACGAGGGCGGGGCCGAGGTCGGCGTAGACGTGCGGGAAGACGGCGGCGAGGTGGGCGGCGCCCCGGTGGTAGGGGTAGCCGTGCAGGAGCACCAGGTCGGTGCCGTGGCCCGCGGTGGCGCGCGCGAAGTCCCCGAAGTACGTCTGCGGGTCGCCGGCCCCCGCGTGCAGTTGCAGCGGCCGCCCCGAGGCGACGGCCACCCACAGCAGGTGCCGCAGCAGCACGGGGTCGCCGAGCGCCCCGCCCACCTCGCGTGCCGCGAGCCAGCGCCCCACCGCGTCGCGCACCTCGCCGGGGCCCGGCGGCCGCGCCGCGAGGGCGAGCGGGTGCCGGACGCCCGCCACGGAGGTGAAGGCGACGGCTCCCGCGGCGGCGGCGTGCACGGCCTCGGCGAGGTTGGCGAGGAAGGAGTCGGCGGTGCCCGAGGTGTCGGCGACCTGCTCGGCGAGCAGTTCCAGGCGGACGATCTCGCGGGCCTCGGCGCCACCGGTGGCGGCCATCTCGCCGGGCCCGGTCAGGTCCCCCGGCAGCCCCGTGTCGACGAGGTAGGTGGTGATGCCGCTGCCCCGCAGCAGCCGCCGGCCCGCCTCCAGGACGCCCAGCTCGCGGCGCCGGGCCAGATAGCGGGCGGGCGGGCAGTGCGGTTCGAGGCCGAGCAGCGGCGGGCACCAGCGGCGTACCGCGAAGCCGGTCTGGGTGTCGAAGAAGGTGGTGCCGGGGGCGGGCGGACCCTCGCCCCGGCCGAGGTGGGCCTCGAAGGTGCCGAGGCCCAGCTCCGTACGGAGGACGCCGTGGCAGTACTGGTCCACCAGGGACGGCGTTTCGATCATGCGGACCCCCGCTGGATGGACCTGGCTCCTACGGTCCTAACGGGTGACCCCTGTGTCAGGTGTTGCTCCCCGGCGTTCTTCAAAGCGCCTCAGGCACTCTTCAGCGCGCCCCAGGCGTTCTCCGGCGCGCCTCAGGCGTTCTCCGGCGCGCCTCAGGCGTTCTTCGGTCCGCCGATCTGGATTCCGGCCATGCGCGTCCACTCGTAGGGGCCGGTCCGCACCTTCGCGGCGAAGTCGCCGTCGAAGTCCTCGTGGAGGGTGACGCCGGCCTTCTCCAGGGCGCTGAGCGCCACGGCGTGGCTGGGCGCCACCAGGTTGCCCCAGCCGCCGTCCTCGCCGACGAGGGCGATGCGGGCGCCCCGCTGGCCGAGGTAGGCGACCTGCCCCTCGGCGCCGCCGTGCTCACGGGCGAAGGCGCCGATCTCCTTGGCGAGCCGGGCCGCCTTGCGCTCCGCGCGGGCGGCCTTCTTGCTGTCGTCCGTCTGCTCGTCCACCTGCTGCGTGTCTGCCATGGACAGGATGCTACCGACGGGTAGCCGCTCGGGTCGACAGCCCTCCGACGTGGCGTCGCCCACGCACCGCGCGAAGCGCCGGGCGCCCGGCGCCTAGCGCAGGAAGGGGTCCACCGCCACGGCGACGAAGAGCAGCGAGACGTAGGTGATGGACCAGTGGAAGAGCCGCATCTCCTTCAGCTTGCCGCCCGTGACCTCGGCCTTGGCGCGGTTCTGCAGGCCGTGCGCCTCCCACAGCCACCAGCCGCCGGTCACCAGCGCCACCGCGGTGTAGAACCAGCCGGTGTAGCCGAGGGGTTGCAGCAGCAGGGAGACGGCGACCATGACCCAGCTGTAGAGGACGATCTGCCGGGCGACCACCTTGTTGGAGGCGATGACCGGCAGCATCGGCACGCCCACACGCGCGTAGTCCTCCTTGACCTTCATGGACAGCGGCCAGTAGTGCGGCGGCGTCCAGAAGAACATGACGAGGAAGAGGATGACCGGCGCCCACGAGAGGGAGTCGGTGACCGCGGACCAGCCGATGAGGACCGGCAGGCAGCCCGCGATGCCGCCCCAGACGATGTTCTGGGAGGTGCGGCGCTTGAGGATCATCGTGTAGACGACCACGTAGAAGAGCAGCGCGCCGAGCGAGAGCCAGGCGGAGAGCCAGTTGACGGCGAGGCCGAACAGCGCGGTGGAGACGACCGCGAGGGTGATGCCGAAGACGAGGCACTCGCGGGGGCTGACCATGCCGGTCACCAGCGGCCGCTGCGACGTGCGGTCCATCAGGGCGTCGATGTCGCGGTCGATGTACATGTTGAGCGCGTTGGCGCCGCCGGCGGACAGATAGCCGCCCAGGCAGGTCACGAGGACCAGCCACAGGTCGGGCACGCCCTGCTCGGCGAGGAACATCACCGGAACGGTGGTGATGAGGAGGAGTTCGATGATCCGCGGCTTGGTCAGCTCCACGAACGCCTTGACACGGGCCCCGAACGGCCGATGGCTCGGGCTAAGGTCCGTCCCGGAAACCCCCGCTGGACGGGATTCAACGGCCGTCACGCACACCCCTGACAGAGACATCCCAGCGAACCGGCCGGGACCTTCAGACATGAAGATCCGGTAAAGGCTCGCGCGTACCACGCCACTGTAGTCGTTGCCCATACCTCGCCCTTCGCGGGGGTGGGGTCGTGTTGAGGTGCCGGACGCGGGGTACGGCGAGCGCGTGGGGTACTCCCCCACAGGTGTGAACCGCCCTTCGAGCGGACACACGAGCGGACACATGAGCGTTGCCGAACGACCTTTGAGCGGACATCTGAGCGGTTCCCTATTCACATGGCGAATCGCCGCGCATTCCTTTCGGGAGGCGGATCCCCGCGGGGCCCGGCAGTCTGGAATGACTCGAAAAAATGCACGTTCCGGCAACGGTAGGCTCGACAACGGCCGGTGGGATTCTCATCGCCGGCATTCGACATGTGGAGAGGAGCCCTGACTCAGGGTGAGCACCAAGCCGACCACCACAGACCTCGAGTGGACCGAACTGGACCAGCGAGCCGTTGACACCGCTCGCGTCCTGGCCATGGATTCCGTACAGAAGGTCGGCAACGGCCATCCCGGTACGGCCATGAGCCTCGCGCCCGCCGCGTACACCCTTTTCCAGAAGGTGATGCGCCATGACCCGGCGGACGCGGAGTGGACCGGTCGCGACCGTTTCGTCCTCTCCGCGGGTCACTCGTCCCTGACCCTCTACATCCAGCTGTACCTGGCCGGTTTCGGCCTGGAGCTGGACGACCTGAAGGCCTTCCGCACCTGGGGCTCCAAGACCCCGGGCCACCCGGAGTACGGCCACACCACGGGCGTGGAGACGACGACGGGCCCGCTGGGCCAGGGTGTCGCCAACGCCGTGGGCATGGCGATGGCCGCCCGCTACGAGCGCGGTCTGTTCGACCCGCAGGCCCCGGCCGGCGAGTCGCCGTTCGACCACCACATCTTCGTCATCGCCGGTGACGGCTGTCTGGAGGAGGGCATCTCCGCGGAGGCGTCCTCGATGGCCGGGCACCAGAAGCTCGGCAACCTCGTGATGCTGTGGGACGACAACCACATCTCGATCGAGGGCGACACGGCGACCGCGATCTCCGAGGACACCCTCAAGCGGTACGAGGCCTACGGCTGGCACGTCCAGCGCGTGGAGCCCAAGGAGAACGGCGACCTCGACCCGGCCGCCCTGTACGCCGCGATCCAGGCCGCGAAGGCCGAGACCGGGCGTCCCTCCTTCATCGCGATGCGCTCGATCATCGCCTGGCCCGCCCCGAACGCGCAGAACACCGAGGCCGCGCACGGCTCGGCGCTCGGCGACGAGGAAGTGGCCGCCACCAAGCGCGTCCTCGGCTTCGACCCGGAGCAGACCTTCGAGGTCTCCGACGAGGTCATCGCGCACACCCGCAAGGCGCTCGACCGGGGCCGCGAGGCCAAGGCCGAGTGGGAGAAGGGCTTCGCCGCCTGGCGCACCGCCAACAGCGAGCGCGCCGCCGAGTTCGACCGCGTCACCGCGGGCGAGCTGCCCGAGGGCTGGCAGGACAAGCTCCCCGTCTTCGAGACCGGCAAGGCCGTCGCCACGCGCGCCGCGTCCGGCAAGGTCCTCCAGGCCCTCGGCGCGGTCATCCCCGAGCTGTGGGGCGGCTCCGCCGACCTCGCGGGCTCGAACAACACGACGATCGACAAGACGTCGTCGTTCCTCCCCGCGGACAACCCGCTGCCGGAGGCCGACCCGTACGGCCGCACGATCCACTTCGGCATCCGCGAGCACTCCATGGCCGCGGAGATGAACGGCATCGCGCTGCACGGCAACACCCGGATCTACGGCGGCACCTTCCTGGTGTTCTCCGACTACATGCGCAACGCCGTGCGCCTGTCCGCGCTCATGCACCTGCCGGTGACGTACGTGTGGACGCACGACTCCATCGGCCTCGGCGAGGACGGCCCGACCCACCAGCCGGTCGAGCACCTGGCCTCGCTGCGCGCCATCCCGGGCCTGAACGTCGTACGCCCGGCCGACGCCAACGAGACCGCCATCGCCTGGCGCGAGATCCTCAAGCGCTACACCAAGGAGTTCGGCAAGGGCGCCCCGCACGGCCTCGCACTGACCCGCCAGGGTGTGCCGACGTACGAGCGCAACGAGGACGCGGCCAAGGGCGGCTACGTCCTGTTCGAGGCCGAGGGCGGCGCTCCCGAGGTCATCCTGATCGGCACCGGCTCCGAGGTGCACCTCGCCGTCGAGGCCCGCGAGCAGCTCCAGGCCGCCGGCGTTCCGACGCGCGTGGTCTCGATGCCGTCGGTCGAGTGGTTCGAGGAGCAGGACCAGGGGTACCGCGACAGCGTGCTGCCGCCGTCGGTCAAGGCGCGGGTGGCGGTCGAGGCGGGCGTCGGTCTGACCTGGCACCGTTTCGTGGGCGACGCCGGACGCATCGTGTCGCTGGAGCACTTCGGTGCCTCGGCGGACGCCAAGGTGCTGTTCCGGGAGTTCGGGTTCACCGCCGACGCGGTGGCCCAGGCGGCGCGGGAATCCCTCGCCGCCGCCCAGCGCTGACGCCCGTATACGACGAAGTAGGAGATGTAATTCCATGACAGACGCACTCAAGCGCCTCTCCGAAGAAGGCGTCGCGATCTGGCTGGACGACCTGTCGCGCAAGCGGATCACGTCCGGCAACCTCGCGGAACTGATCGACCAGCAGCACGTCGTGGGCGTCACCACCAACCCGTCGATCTTCCAGAAGGCCATCTCGCAGGGCGACGGTTACGACCAGCAGCTCTCCGACCTCGCCGCCCGCGAGGTCACGGTCGAAGAGGCCATCCGCATGATCACGACGGCGGACGTCCGGGACGCCGCCGACATCCTGCGCCCGGTCTTCGACGCGACGGACGGCCAGGACGGCCGGGTGTCCATCGAGGTCGACCCGCGCCTGGCGCACAACACCAAGGCCACGACCGCCGAGGCCAAGCAGCTCGCGTGGCTGGTGGACCGCCCGAACACGCTCATCAAGATCCCGGCCACCGAGGCCGGCCTCCCGGCGATCACCGAGGTCATCGGTCTCGGCATCAGCGTCAACGTCACGCTGATCTTCTCGCTGGAGCGCTACCGCCTGGTCATGGACGCCTACCTGGCGGGCCTGGAGAAGGCCAAGGAGCGCGGCCTGGACCTCTCCAAGATCCACTCGGTGGCGTCCTTCTTCGTGTCCCGCGTGGACACCGAGATCGACAAGCGCCTGGACGGCATCGGCACGGAGGAGGCCAAGTCCCTCAAGGGCAAGGTCGCGCTCGCCAACGCCCGCCTGGCCTACGAGGCCTACGAGGAGGTCTTCTCCTCGGAGCGCTGGGCCGACCTGGACAAGGCGCAGGCCAACAAGCAGCGTCCGCTGTGGGCCTCGACCGGCGTCAAGGACCCGGCGTACAAGGACACCCTGTACGTCGACGAGCTGGTCGCGCCCAACACGGTGAACACCATGCCGGAGGCGACCCTGGAGGCCACCGGCGACCACGGTTCCATCACCGGCAACACCATCGCGGGCACGTACGAGCAGGCTCGCGCCGAGATCGCCGCCGTGGAGAAGCTCGGCATCTCGTACGACGAGGTCGTGCAGCTCCTGGAGGACGAGGGCGTCGACAAGTTCGAGGCCTCCTGGAACGACCTGCTCAAGTCGACCGAGGCCGAGCTGAAGCGCCTCGCTCCTTCGAAGGGCTGACCACTTTGTCAAGCAGCAATCCGCTGCGTGACGCCGCAGACCGACGGCTCCCGCGTATCGCGGGGCCGTCGGGCCTGGTCATTTTCGGTGTCACGGGCGATTTGTCCCGTAAAAAGCTGATGCCCGCCGTGTACGACCTCGCCAACCGAGGTCTGCTGCCGCCGGGCTTTTCCCTCATTGGTTTCGCCCGTCGCGACTGGGAGGACGAGGACTTCGCCCAGGTCGTCCACGACGCGGTCAAGGAGCACTCGCGCACGCCGTTCCGCGAGGAGGTCTGGCAGCAGCTCATCCAGGGGATGCGCTTCGTCCAGGGCAACTTCGACGACGACAAGGCGTTCGAGCAGCTCAAGGCCACCATCCAGGAGCTGGACAAGGCCCAGGGCACGGGCGGCAACTTCGCCTTCTACCTCTCGGTGCCCCCCAAGTTCTTCCCGCAGGTCGTCCAGCAGCTCAAGAAGCACGAGCTGGCGGACGCCCCCGAGGGCTCCTGGCGCCGCGCCGTCATCGAGAAGCCCTTCGGCCACGACCTCGCGTCGGCCAAGGAGCTGAACGCGATCGTGCACGAGGTGTTCGCCCCGGACCAGGTGTTCCGGATCGACCACTACCTCGGCAAGGAGACCGTCCAGAACATCCTGGCGCTGCGCTTCGCCAACCAGATGTTCGAGCCGATCTGGAACCGGTCGTACGTCGACCACGTGCAGATCACGATGGCCGAGGACATCGGCATCGGCGGCCGCGCCGGCTACTACGACGGCATCGGCGCCGCCCGTGACGTCATCCAGAACCACCTGCTCCAGCTGATGGCGCTGACCGCCATGGAGGAGCCCGCCTCCTTCGACGCCGACGCGCTGGTCGCCGAGAAGGCCAAGGTGCTCGGCGCGGTGAAGCTGCCCAAGGACCTCGGCAAGGGCACCGTGCGCGGGCAGTACTCCGCGGGCTGGCAGGGCGGCGAGAAGGCCGTCGGCTACCTCCAGGAAGAGGGCATCGACCCCAAGTCGAAGACTGACACCTACGCGGCGGTCAAGCTTCAGGTGGACAACCGCCGCTGGGCGGGCGTCCCCTTCTACCTGCGCACCGGCAAGCGGCTCGGCCGGCGCGTCACGGAGATCGCGGTCGTCTTCCAGCGCGCGCCCCACTCCCCCTTCGACCACACCGCCACCGAGGAGCTGGGCCAGAACGCGATCGTCATCCGCGTCCAGCCCGACGAGGGCATCACGGTCCGCTTCGGCTCCAAGGTGCCCGGCACCTCCATGGAGATCCGGGACGTCTCGATGGACTTCGCCTACGGCGAGTCGTTCACCGAGTCCAGCCCGGAGGCGTACGAGCGGCTGATCCTGGACGTCCTGCTCGGCGACGCCAACCTCTTCCCGCGCACGGAGGAGGTCGAGCTGTCCTGGAACATCCTCGACCCGATCGAGGAGTACTGGGACAAGCACGGCAAGCCCGCGCAGTACCCGGCGGGCACCTGGGGCCCGACCGAGGCGGACGACATGCTCGCACGAGACGGACGGAGCTGGCGTCGGCCATGAAGATCGACCTTACGGACACCACCTCCAGCAAGATCAACAAGGCGCTCGTGCAGGGCCGCCGCGCGATCGGCACCCCGGCCGTCGGCATGGTCCTGACCCTCGTCATCGTCACCGACGAGGAGAACGCCTACGACTCCCTGAAGGCCGCCAACGACGCCTCGCGCGAGCACCCCTCGCGCACCCTCGTGGTCATCAAGCGCGCCGCCCGCTCGCCCCGTGACCGCACGACCTCGCGCCTGGACGCCGAGGTGCGGGTCGGCGTCGAGGCGGGCACCGGCGAGACGGTGGTCCTGCGGCTGTACGGCGAGGTCATCAACCACGCCCAGTCGGTCGTCCTGCCGCTGCTGCTCCCCGACGCGCCCGTGGTCGTGTGGTGGCCGGTGAACGCCCCGCTGGACCCGGCCAACGACCCGCTCGGAGCGCTGGCCCAGCGCCGCGTCACCGACACCTACGCGGCCGAGCAGCCGATCCACGAGCTGACCGCCCGCGCCGAGGCCTACCACCCCGGCGACACGGACCTGTCCTGGACGCGCATCACGCCGTGGCGCTCCATGCTCGCCGCGGCCCTGGACCAGGTCACGTGCGAGGTCACCTCGGTGCAGGTGGAGGGCGAGGAGTTCAACCCGAGCTGCGAGCTGCTCGGCATGTGGCTCGCCGACCGCCTCGACGTCCCCGTCAAGCGGTCGCTGTCGCCGGGCCCCGGCCTGACCGGCGTACGCATGGAGACCGACTGCGGTCCCATCGTGCTCGACCGTGCCGACGGCTCGCTGGCCACGCTCTCCATCCAGGGGCAGCCCGACCGCGCGGTGGCGCTCAAGCGCCGCGAGACGGCCGAGCTGATCGCGGAGGAGCTGCGGCGCCTCGACCCGGACGACACCTACGCCTCCACGCTGAAGTACGGCGTGGAGCGCCTCGGCGGACCCGACTCGGAGCCGACGGCGGAGTCCACGGCGGGGTCCAAGGCGTCCAAGGCCGAGGGCGCCGACACGCCCGCGGCCGGCGGAAAGCCCGAGGACGCCGGGCAGGCCGAGGACGGGCAGGACGCTTCGGCCCCCGCCACCAAGAAGGCCGCCGCGAAGAAGGCGCCGGCCAAGAGGGCCGCGGCGAAGAAGCCCGCCGAGAAGAAGGCGGTGACCAAGTGAGCACGGCCCCGCAGCTCGTCGTCCACCGCGACAAGGACCTGATGGCGCAGGCCGCGGCGGCCCGCCTCATCACGAAGGTCGTCGACGCGCAGGCCGCGCGCGGCCACGCCTCGGTGGTCCTCACCGGCGGCCGCAACGGCAACGGCCTGCTGGCGGCGCTCGCCTCCTCCCCGGCCCGCGACGCGATCGACTGGTCGCGCCTGGACCTGTGGTGGGGCGACGAGCGCTTCCTGCCGGAGGGCGACCCGGAGCGCAACTACACGCAGGCCCGCGAGGCGCTCCTGGACGCCGTGCCGCTCGACCCGGCCCGGGTGCACCCGATGCCGGCCTCCGACGGGCACTACGAAGTGGACGCCGCGGCGGAGGTCTACGCCGCCGAACTGGCCGCCGCCGCGGGTCCGGAGGACCACGGCCCGGTGCCGACCTTCGACGTCCTGATGCTGGGCGTCGGCCCGGACACGCACGTCGCCTCGCTCTTCCCGGAGCTTCCGGCGGTGCGCGAGAGCGAGCGGACGGTGGTGGGCGTGCACGGCGCGCCGAAGCCCCCGCCGACCCGGGTCACGCTCACCCTGCCGGCGATCCGCTCGGCACGTGAGGTGTGGCTGCTCGCGGCGGGCGAGGACAAGGCGGGGGCCGCGGCCATCGCCCTGTCCGGGGCGGGCGAGGTGCAGGCCCCCGCGGCCGGCGCCCGCGGCCGCTCGCGCACGCTGTGGCTGCTGGACGCGGCGGCGGCCTCCCAGCTCCCTCCGGAGCTGTACCGGTCGGCCATCGCTTGAGTGCTGCGCGACAAGGGCCCCGCACCTCATCCGGTGCGGGGCCCTTACGCGTGGGCGGGGACGCGGCGGTAGCTGCTGCCGTCCCGTTCGCGCACCAGGAGGCCGTCCATGACGCAGTACCTGCGCAGTGCGGAGGTGTCGTCGTGGACGGTGCGGAACGCGTCGTTGACCTCGCGCTCGCTGTAGGCGCGGTCGGCCCGGAAGAGGGTGTCCGTCAGATGGACGAGGAGTTCGTGGCGTACGACGGGCCGTACGGGGATGGTCGTGAGGCGGCCGTGGGAGAAGAAGCCGGTGAGGCGCCGGGGCACGGTGGCGGGGGCGTCCACCGGGGCGGGCGCGCGCCGGAAGACGCCGGGGTCGGCGCGGAGCGACCCGTCGGGCAGCCGCTTCAGGAGCCCGGCGGCGAGCAGCCGGTTCAGGTGCTTGCGGGCGGCGGGAGAGTCCGCCTCGCCGGGCGGCAGCTCGTCGAGGACGACGCGCGCGTACAGCCGCAGTCTCTCGGGGTCGGCGAGCGCGGTGAGCAGCTGGTCCATGACGGGGTCCCTCCCGGCGGGTGACAGAGCCGAAGCAGTGTCACCCGCCGGACCTCGGACACGCACCCGATTAACCGGCGGCTCCGCTCAACGGCCGCGCAGATTCCGGTACTTGGCGACGAGGGCCGTGGTGGAACCGTCCAGGTCAGGCACCTCGGCGCCCTCGGTGAGGGCGGGCTCCACGCGCTTGGCGAGGACCTTGCCGAGTTCGACGCCCCACTGGTCGAAGGAGTCGATGTGCCACAC
>NZ_JBEXWC010000034.1:0-61499 GCF_040629635.1 Streptomyces sp. NPDC005898
GCCAGAAACAAGCCCGCATCAGTCACTACAAACGGCGCGGACACAGTCCCTGAAACTGCCCAGCAATCAGCACAAACACCGTTGCAGTACTAGGGGTGCCAGACGCAGCGGATGTCCGGCTCGTGCTCTTCGTTGCCCGAGCCGTCCGTGCGTTCCTCCTCGGTGAAGCCATGGCGGGCGTAGAACCGCCGGGCCGGGGCGTTGATCTCGAACGTCCACAGCCAGAGCCCCTCGGGGCTGCGGTCCTTGGCCAGTTCCACGAACCGGTCGCCGATGCCCTGCCCCCGCCACTCGGGGGCGAGGTAGAGCTGGCTCAGCTCGTCCCCGTCGAGGACCATCATGCCGACGGCCTCGCCCGCCGACCGGGCGAGCCAGGTGCCGCCGCGCGGCACGACGACGTACTCGAAGAACTGCCGCACCTCGGCGTCGGAGTGCGCCCGCCGCACGGTCGGCAGCGCCGCGTCGTAGGAGCGCAGGTAGACGTCGGTGACGGCGGCGGCGTCGGAGGCGGTGGCCGGGCGCAGGTCGATCGGGGTGGTCATGGAGCGATCATGTGCGAGCCCGGGGGCGCGCCGCATCCCCTTTTGCCCGCGCCCCCGAGGGGCGCCCAGCGCACCGGTTGCCCGCGCCCCCGGGGACGTCCACCCCACCGGCGCCACGCCGGCTCAGCGCATCGCCGCCGGTGAGCTCCCGCCCGGCACCAGCAGCGCGGCCTTCCCCGAGCCGTCGGCCGGCGCCGACCAGATGTCCGACTTCCGTCCCCCCTCGCCCGGCAGCGCGTACGCGAGGGTGTCGTCGTCCAGCCAGGCGGCCTGGTCATCGACGCTCCGCCGCTCGGCGACCGGGTGTTCGCGCAGCGTGCGGAGATCGAGGACGTACAGCCGCCACGGGTCCGAAGTCCCCTTCCGTACGCGCTTCTTGAAGGCGAGGCGGGTGTTGTCGGGGGAGAGGGAGGGGCACTCGACGTTCTCGCGCAGCGCGGTGGCCGCCCACTTCCGCATGTCGCCCCGCACGAGGTAGGTGCGGCCCTTGGTCGAGACGGTCGCGTAGAAGCGGTTGTCGTCCTCGGCGAAGGTCACGCCCCAGTAGTTGACGTCGGGGGCGTGGTAGCGGCGGCCGCGCAGGGTCAGGGGGATCTCCTCCATGTTCTTGACGAGGTAGCCGGTGCGGGTGTCCAGGATCGAGGTGCGGGTGGAAAAGGAGGAGCCCGCGTAGGAGTCGCCGGTGGCGAACATCGTCCAGGACAGCATCCGGCCCGACGCGGAGACGCGGGCCCGGTTGGGGATGCCGGTCAGCGCGATGCGGCGCTTCTCGCGCAGCCGTGCGTCGAGGACGACCGCGTACGCCTTGGGCGGTATCCCGGAGCGGCGCTGCAGGCACAGGCCGGTGCGGGCGGCGGCGTAGAACCGTTCGCAGGACGGGCCACCGGTGGTGCGGGCGCCCTTGCGGGCCGCCGCGCCGGACACGGGGCGCCGGGCGACGCGGCCCGCGCCCGCCTCGGTGCTCCGGAAGTAGAGCTGCCCCGCATCCAGGCCGAACGCCGACATGGTGTCGGCGGACCGGGCGCGCTGCGCCGCGTGCAGGGTGTACGCCACGGCGACGCCCATGAGGACGGCGGCGACCACGGCGACCGCGACGATCCGGGAGCGCGGCGAGCGCCGGGTGAGGGGAGCGGACACGGTCATGAGGGCCTTTCCGTACGAGGGAGCAGCACGGCCGCCCCCGCGAGCGCCACCGCCAGGGCGACGACCGCGCAGGTCAGCGCCGGCCCGACGCCCCACAGCGTCCAGGCCGCGCCGAATCCGGCGGCGGCCGCCAGCCGGGCGAGGGCCTGCCCGGTCTGGAGCACGGCCATCCCGCAGGCCCGGCGCTCACCCGGCACGAACGGTGCCGCCAGGGCCATGAGGACGCCGTCGGTGGCGGCGTAGAAGACGCCGAGGAGGAGCAGTACGCCGACGAGGAGCAGCCGCCCGTCGGTGGGCGCGAGCAGCAGGACGTACCCGCCGAGGAGCGCCACGTGCCCGGTGAGGAAGGGCACGCGGCGCCCGACGCGGTCGGCGAGCCGCCCCGCCGGTACGGCGAGCAGCAGATAGACCGCGGCGGCGCCCAGCGGGAGCAGCGGGAACCACGACACGGCGAAGTCGAGCCGCCGCTGGAGGAGCAGATAGAGGAACGCGTCGCCGATGGTGGCCGCGCCGAGCAGCGAGGCGGCGAACAGGACGCGCCGGAAGGCGGGGACGCGGAGCAGGTCGACCACCTTGGCGCGCGGCGGAGCCGGGCCGGCCCCTTTTCGGGGGTTCACCGGCCCCGAGGCCGCCTGCTTCCGTTGCCCCGGCACGAACTTCCGGTGGCCGGGCGCGAATTCCCGGTGGCCAGGCGCAAATTCCCGGTGGCCGGGCACGAACGCGACCAGCGTCAGCACCCCCAGCAGCCCGAAGCAGAAGCTGACGACGAACACGGCGTCGTACGCGTCCGCGGTCGCCCACAGCAGCGCGAACGCGGCCAGCGGCCCGAGCAGCGCGCCCGTGGTGTCCATCGCCCGGTGCACGCCGAAGGCGCGGCCGAGCGCGTCGGGCGGGCTGCTCAGCGAGATGAGCGCGTCGCGCGGCGCGGTCCGCACGCCCTTGCCGATCCGGTCGGCGGCGAGCGCCGCGCCGATGCCGGCGGTGGCGCCGCCCGCGAGGAGCAGGCCGAGCCGGGAGAGCGCGGAGAGTGCGTAGCCGCTCCCGGCGACGAGCTTGTGGCGTCCGCCCCGGTCGGCGGCGTACCCGCCGGCCAGGCGCACGAGCGCGGTCACGCCGTTGTAGAGGCCGTCGAGGAAGCCGAACTGCAGTGGGGAGAGGCCGAGCTGGAGGACGAAGTAGAGCGGCAGGACGGCGGTGACCATCTCGGAGGAGATGTCCGTGACCAGGCTGACCGCGCCGAGCGCGAGGACGGGTCCGGCGACGCGGCCGCGCCGGGCCCCGGACTTCTCCGAGGCCTTGGCGACCGCGTCGGTGGTGGCCAGGTACATGGCGCTCGTCTTCTCAGCGGCAGGCGTACGAAGGGCTGGTGTCCTTCGTCGAGCCGTCCGCGGCGACGAGGTTCCAGGAGAACCCGGTGTCGGTGAAGTTCAGCTTGACGACACCGAAGGTCTTGGTGATCCGCTTCTGGCTGTTGGGCTGCACCTCCTCGATGTCGTACGGGTGGGCGCCGCCCATGCCGCCGAGCAGCTCCACGATGCCGTTCGGGTCCGCCTTGCCGTCCGCGTTCTGCGGCGCGAACCGCTCGTAGTGGTGGTCGTGGCCGTTGAGCACCAGCTCGGCCTTGTGCTGCTGCAGCAGCTTCCACACCGGGCGGCCCACGGGGTCGTTGCCGTGCTCGCCGGAGGAGAAGAGCGGGTGGTGCCAGTACGCGGCCACGCACTTCCTGGAGTTGGCGGCGAGGTCGTCCTTGAGCCAGTCGATCTGGTCCTCGTCGTCGAAGCTGTTGGAGTCGAGGGCGATGAAGTGCCAGTTGTCCTGGTCGAAGCTGTAGTAGCTCTTGCCGTCGGGGTAGGCGATGGACCCGAAGTAGGACTTGTAGCCCTTGAGCGGGCCGGCCGGGTCGTACGTCTCGTGGTTGCCCGGGACGGGGCGGGTCCTGCTCTTGAAGGCGCCCCAGGTCTTGTCGTAGTAGTTCTTGTAGTCCTTCAGGCGCGCGTCGTCGTACTGGTTGTCGCCCATGGTCATCACGAAGGACGGGTTGATCTGCTTGACCAGGGCCGCCGTCTTGGGGTGCTTGCAGCTGCTGCTGCTCGCGGTGCACTGCTCGGCGATGTCACCGGCGGCGACCGCGGTGAAGCCGGCGCGGGGCCCGGCGGCGGGGGAGGCGGCCGTGGCGGCGTCGGCCTCGGCCTGCCCGGCCGGGGACCAGAGCAGCACGCCGCCGACGAGGGCGAGCGAGGCTCCCATGGCGACGGGGATGCCCCAACGTGCTTTGTGCGAGCGGGAGTTGGGCGTGTGGGTGGGGGTGACGCGGGGGGTGGACGACATGTCCGTCTCCTCGGTTGGCGTGGGGGTGCCGGGCCGTCTCGGGGAATCCTGGCGATCGGACATGTGCGCGTCAATAAGGTGGACAGCAATTGTTAGGAAACTTTCCTTCCAGTGCGGGGAGGGAGTGCTTGAGCGACTTTCCAGGGGCGTCGGGTTGCGCCGGACGGGTGGCCCGAGGGACGTCCGGCCGGGTTGTCAGTGGTCTCGCCTAGGGTGGCGAAAGCAGAGGGATCGGTGGCGTGAGCAGGGGCTGAGGGAGGTGGCGGCGATGACGGCGGAGACGGTGCGGGGTTCGACGGCGATGGCACCGGAACAGGCCTCCCTCGTGCGCACCTGCGCGGCGGTCTTCCTCCCGGCGGAAGCACCGAGGGAGGGCCGAGTCGCGTTCTGGAGGCCGGACGGGGGAGAGCTGCCGGGGGGCGGTGAGGGGGACGGCGGGCTTGGGGCGGGGGCGTCTGGTGCCGCGCGGGGTGAGCTTGTTGTGGCTCGGCGGCATGGCAAAGGTGCCCGTTCCCGGACCGTGTCCGCGTTGTTCCTGCCGGTGGGGGAGGCCGTACCCCTTCTGTTGCGTGCCGCTCACCCGCACCCGGCCGCCGCCTGCTGGGCCGCGGCCGCCCGGCACGCGTTGCACCTGGCCGCGCGCGGCCGACTGCTGCCCGGCCTCACCGCGGGCGACCTCGACGCGTGGCGGGCGGGCCCGCTGGACGAGGCCGATGTGACGCACCTGCGTGCCATCGCCGCGGCCCTGCCCGCCGAGGGGCACGCCGTGCCGTTGCCGGGCGCCGGCCCGCTGCTGCTGCCGGAGCCGTTCGCCCTGGTCAGGGCCTTCGTGGACGCGGTGGTGGACGCACTGCCCCGCACGCCCGCCGCCGCGTACGCGGTCGGCGCACCCTTCGCGGCGCGCGAGCCGCAGCGACTGTCGGGCGCCCGGGAATGGGCGGCGGAGGTCGCGGCCGGCATGGACGCCGGGGTCCGGGTGTCCTTGCGGCTGGACCTGCGGGCGCACGAGGTGTTCGACCGGGGGGATGACGAGCCGAGCCCCGACGCGGAGGCGTTGCCGGGCGCCGAGGCTCAAGAGGTCCAAGAGGCCCAAGGGATCCAAGGGGCCGGAAGAGGCCGCTCCGGTGCGCAAGGGTCGCCCGGGGGCGAGGGAGGCGACGCCCGCCAAGGCGTGCCGCGCGCGGCGGTGGCCAGCCCCGCGGCCGCCGTCGTCCAGGTGCACAGCCTCGCCGACCCCTCACTGGTGACCGACGTGCCCGGACTCTGGGCGGACGCCGCCGGCCACTTCGGCCCGCGGGCCAGGGTCGACACCCTGCTCGCCCTGCGCCGCGCCGCCCGCGTGTGGCCGCCGCTCGCCCGCCTCCTGGAGCGGCCGCGCCCCGACGTGCTGCCGCTGAGCGAGGAGGAGCTGTACGACCTGCTGGGCGCCGCGGCCGGCCGGCTCGGCGCGGCGGGGGTGGCCGTGCACTGGCCGAGGGAGCTGACCCGCGGCCTCACCGCGACGGCGGTCGTCCGCCCCGCGCCCGGCACCGCCGCCGACAACTTCGACTTCTTCAAGACGGAGCAACTGCTCCAGTTCCGCTGGCAGCTGGCGTTCGGCGACCAGCCGGCCGAGCCGCTGACCGAGGCGGAGCTCGACCTGCTGGCGGAGGCGCACCGCCCGGTCGTCCGCCTGCGCGACCAGTGGGTCCTGGTCGACCCCGAACTCGTACGCAAGGCACGCAAGCGCGACCTCGGCCTGCTCGACCCGGTGGACGCCCTGTCCGTCGCCCTCACCGGCACGGCGGAGGTCGACGGCGAACAGGTGCCCGCCGTGCCCATCGGCGCCCTGGCGCGGCTGCGCGAGCGGGTGACGGACGACCTCGACGCCCTCGACCAGCCGCCCGGCCTGCACGCGACCCTGCGCGACTACCAGCTGCGGGGCCTGGCCTGGCTGGACCGCATGACCTCGCTCGGCCTCGGCGGCTGCCTCGCCGACGACATGGGCCTCGGCAAGACGATCACGCTGATCGCCCTCCACCTCCACCGGGCGCACCCCGCCCCGACGCTCGTGGTCTGCCCCGCGTCGCTGCTCGGCAACTGGCAGCGCGAGATCGAACGCTTCGCGCCGGGCGTGCCGGTGCGCCGCTTCCACGGCCCCGGCCGCAGCCTCGCCGGACTGACCGGCGGCTTCGTGCTCACCACGTACGCCACCATGCGCACGAGCGCGCCCGAGCTGGCCGCCCGGCCCTGGGGCCTGGTCGTCGCCGACGAGGCGCAGCACGTCAAGAACCCCCACGCGGCGACGGCGAAGGCGCTGCGCACCATCCCCTCCCCGGCCCGCGTCGCGCTCACCGGCACCCCCGTGGAGAACAACCTCTCCGAGCTGTGGGCCCTGCTCGACTGGACGACCCCCGGGCTCCTCGGCCCCCTGAAGGCGTTCCGCGCCCGGCACGCGCGCCTGGTGGAGGGCGGCGAGCGGGCGGAGAACGACGAGGCGCTGGCCCGCCTGTCCCGCCTGGTCCGCCCCTTCCTCCTGCGCCGCAAGAAGTCGGACCCCGGGATCGCCCCGGAACTGCCCCCGAAGACCGAGACCGACCACCCGGTCACCCTCACCCGCGAACAGACCTCGCTCTACGAAGCGGTGGTGCGCGAGACGCTGGCCCGCATCGAGGCCTCCGACGGCATGGCCCGCCGGGGCCTGGTGATGAAGCTGTTGATGGCGCTGAAGCAGATCTGCAACCACCCGGCGCAGTATCTGAAGGACGGCGCGCTCACCACGCGGTCGGGGCGACCCCGCTCCGGCAAGCTGGAGCTGCTCGACGAGCTCCTCGACACGATCCTCACGGAGTCGGAGAGCGCCGGCGCCGTCCTGGTCTTCACGCAGTACGTGGAGATGGCCCGCCTCCTGGAGAGGCACCTGACGTCCCGGGGCATCGCGAACCAACTCCTGCACGGCGGTACGCCGGTCGCGCGCCGCGAGGAGATGGTGGACCGCTTCCAGTCGGGCGAGGTCCCCGTCTTCCTCCTGTCGCTGAAGGCGGCCGGCACCGGCCTCAACCTCACCCGCGCGGGACACGTCATCCACTACGACCGCTGGTGGAACCCGGCCGTCGAGGAACAGGCCACCGACCGCGCGTACCGCATCGGGCAGACCCGACCGGTCCAGGTGCACCGCCTGATCACGGAGGGCACGGTCGAGGACCGCGTCGCCGAACTCCTCGCGGCGAAGAAGGCGTTGGCGGACGCGGTGCTCGGCGAGGGCGGCGAATCCGCGCTCACCGAGCTGTCCGACGCGGAACTGTCCGACCTGGTGGCCCTGCGGAGGACGACGTGAACGGACGTGTTCCCCGGGGCGGCGGCCTCGGCCGGGCGAGCGGGATGAGCGAGACGAGCCGCATGGGCAGCGGCCGCGTCTTCCCCGCCCTGCCCGCGCACCCCGACCCCCACGCGCCCTTCGCCACGTCGTGGTGGGGGAACGCGTGGATCGACGCGCTGGAGGAGAGCGCCCTGGACCTGGCCCGTCTGGTCCGCGGCCGTGCGTACGCCCGCCAGGGAGCGGTCGACAAGATCACCGTCGCGCCGGGCCGCATCGTGGCGTACGTCCACGGCAGCCGCCCCCGCCCCTACCGCGCCGAGATCCGCCTGCGGACGATGCTTCCCGCCCACTGGGACCGCTTCCTGGACGCGGTGGCCACGGACCCCGCGCACATCGCGGCGCTGCTCGACAAGGACATGCCGCACGCGCTGGCCGAGGCGGCGGACCGCGCGGACGTCCCGCTCCTGCCGGGCGCCCGCGAGCTGGCCCCGTCCTGCACCTGCCCGGACCGGGGGCACCCCTGCAAGCACGCCGCCGCCCTCGCCTACCAGACGGCCCGCCTCCTGGACGCCGACCCCTTCGTCCTGATGCTGCTGCGCGGCGGCGAGGAGCAGGACCTCCTGGACGAGCTGTCCCGCCGCAACGCGCGCATGGCGGCGGCGGAACAACAGCCGACCCCCGCCACCCCAGCCTTCACCACCCCCGACTCCGGGCCCACCGCCTCGGGGTCCACCGCCTCGGGGTCCACCGCCTCGAGGTCCGCTGCCCGCGGATCCACCGCCCGCGGGTCCACCGTGCCCGGGTCCACTGCCTCGGGGTCTGCTGCCCGCGGGTCCACCGCCCCCGGGTCCACCGCCCCCGGATCCACCGCGCCCGGATCCACTGCGCCCGGATCCACTGCGCCCGGGGCAATCGCCCCCGGATCCACTGCCCTCGGGTCCACTGCTTCGGGGGCCACCGCCCCCGCGTCACCCGCCCCCGCCTCACCCGCCCCCGGGTCCACCCCGCCCGGGTCCACCGCACTCAGGTCCACCGCGCCCGGGCCCACTGCCCCGGGGTCCACCGCCCCCGGGTCCACCGGCCCAGGGCCCACCGCCCCCGGATCCACCGCGTCCCGCTCCGTCACCTCCCCGTCGGCCGACTCCACGCCCGCCGCCTCCGGGGCCGGGGAGGCAGGCCTCCTCGCACCCCTGCCCGGCATCCCGGCCCGGGACGCGCTGGCCGCGGAGTACCGCCCGGCGCCCCCGCCCCCGCTGCCGCCCCCGCCGCACCCGGGCGAGCCTCCGGTGCTGCCCTCCCTCCCCGGCGCGCCGGACGCGGCGTCGCTGGAGTTCCTGATCACGGACGCGGCGGCCCGGGCCCACGCCTTCCTCACCTCCGGCACGGACCCCTTCACGGCCGCCTCCCCCTGGCGCGACGCGGTCCGCCTCGCGGCCTCCCACCCCGGTCTCACGGGCCGCCGCACCTTCAGCCGCCAATTCGCCGCACTGGCCCGCTCGGTGGGCAGCACCCCGGCCGACCTCTCCCGGGCGGCGGCGGCCTGGCGCCAGGGCGGTGAGGAGGGCCTGGCGGTCCTGGAAACCCCCTGGGACCCCCCGGCGGGCCCCTTCGACCGCGCCCGGGGCGCCCTGGCCGAGGCGGACCTCCCCCGGATGACGATCCACCACAACACCCTGACGAACCAGGACGCCTCCCTCCAGCTCCGCTACGGCCACGACGGCCGCTGGTACCCCTACCGCAGCGACCCGGGCGCGGACGACTGGTGGCCCGAGGGAGAGGCGGACATGGACGTGGTGGGGGCGCTCACGGCGGTGCTCGGGAGCTGAGGGCGTCTCAGGCGGCCAGGTGCGCCAGGAGGTCGCCGGGCGTCGGATAGGGGCGTTCGAGGGGGAGGAGCCGCGCGGCCGCGGTGAGGTCGCCGTCGCGTACGAGGGCGTGGATCGCGTGGGCGCGGTCGGTGACGTCCGTGATCGACACCGTCCACTCGTCCGCGTAGCGGCGGGCCGCCTCGCCCGCCAGGCCCAGCTGCAGGGAGCGGTGGGGGAGTGGGGCGAGGCGCAGGTCGCGCTCCGGGTCCCACTGGACGCGGGCGGGAGACTCGCGCAGGGCGCGTTTCCAGGCGGCCTGGTCGGGGTGCACGTCGGGCGCGTAGTGGGAGAGGCACGCGTGGCGCAGCGCCCAGTCGAAGCCCTCACGCGTGATCTCGACGGCCAGAACCGTCTGCTGACCCTCCTTCAGGGCCCAGCCGCAGCGGTACATCATCCAGAGGAAGGACGGCTTGATCCACGTCATGCGGTCCCGTTTCCAGGCGGCGGGGAAGCGGCCGGTGCGGGCAGCGGGGAGGCCGATCGAGGGGTCGTACGCCTGGTAGACGGTGAGGGTCGAGTCGGTGTGCAGGGCGCGGATCTGGTGCGTCATGGCAGCCCAGCCTGGCGGGACGGCCGGCAATCCGCCAGCGAATTCCACCCCGCCCCAAAGCCCGCCCCGCCCCAAAGCCCCCGCCCCAAAGCCCCCGCCCCAAAGCCCCCGCCCCAAAGCCTCCGCTCAGAAGTCCGCCCGGGTTCGCTCGTCGAGTCGGGCGACCGAGTCCTGCGCGAACGCCTTCTCGTAATCGCCGCGGATCTCCTCGATCAAGGCGTCCCGCTCGCGGGCCTCGCCCGTCGGGTACAGCAGGATCAGTTCGTACGAGCGTTCGCGCTCGATCCTGCCGTGGGAGTCGCGCCACTGCCCGCGCCCGTCCTGGATGGTCAGCCCGTCGGGAAAGCCCGGCGTGACCTCCTTGTCGACGAAGGCCATGAACTGCTTGTCGGTGACCGCCGGCCCGCCGTCGGGGCGCTCCGTGCCGAAGAACAGCCGGGTCTCGGTGAAGGGCTTGCCCCGCGCGACCGTCGACGTGGCGGCCGCCGCCGAGGAGGACGGCCGTGACCCGCCGTCCAGCGAGGCGTACGCCGCCGGCGCGCCGACCGCCAGGGCCGCCGTCACGGCGCCGGCCACGGCGAGTCGGGTACGGGTGAGGCGGGAGAGGCGGGTTGTGGCCATGAAGCGGTCCCTTTCGGCGGCGGGCGAGGACGTCACCCCGGTGAGCGCCCTCTGTCGGCCGCACACCGTAGCGGACTCGCCCGCCGGACCCCAGGCGCTACGCCGCGAGGCCCGCCAGCACCGCCCGGCGAGTGACGGGGCGAGAGCGCGAAGCCGCGTCCCGCTTGGCCCGGGGCGGTGCCCAAAGCCGTAAGACGCCGTCTTCCCACACGTCACCCGACTCCCCTACGGTGCACCTCACTTGACGGAAGCGGTACGTGAGGGGGCGGTGGGCGTGGCGGTGCGCGGCAAAGTGGTGGGGCTGCTGGTGGGAGCCGTCGCCGCCTGGAGCGTCCTCGGGGGCGGCACGGGCACCGCGGTCGGCGCCGAGGACCCCGCGCCGGACTCCGCGTACGCGGCCACGACCGGCGTTGGCCTGCACAACGCGTACGAGAAGGCGAAGTACCCCTACTTCGCCGACGCCCTCGACTCGGGCGCGGCGATGCTCGAACTGGACGTCTGGACCAACGTGTTCGGCGGTGGCTGGCGGGTCTCGCACAGCAACCCGGTCGGCAACGACAACAACTGCGAGAACGCAGCGAGCCCCGGCGAACTGCGCACCAAGTCCCGCAACCAGAGCCTCGCCGGCTGCCTGCGGGACATGCGGGCCTGGCACGACGCCCACCCCGGCCACCGGCCCCTCCTGGTGAAGGTCGAACTGAAGGACGGCTTCCAGGGCAGGTACGGGCGCGGCCCCGCCGACCTCGACGCGCTCCTGACGAGCGTGCTCGGTGACGCCGTGTACCGGCCGGGCCGGCTCGCCGCCGGACACGCCACCCTCGACGACGCCGTGCGGGACAAGGGCTGGCCGAGCCGCACCGAGCTGGCCGGGAAGTTCGTGGTCGAGCTGATCCCCGGCACCGTCGAGCAGGGCAATCCCGCCGACACCCTGTGGACCGACCGCGAGTACGCCACCCATCTGCGCGACCTCGCCGCGGCGGGCCGCCTCGACCGGGCCGCCGCCTTCCCCGCCGTGCTGGGCGCGCAGGCGGGCGATCCGCGCGGGCGGTACGCGGACGCGTCGATCCGGCCGTGGTTCGTGGTGTTCGACGGGGACGCCGCCGCGTACGCGGGCGGGGGCATCGACACGCGGTGGTACGCCGACCGGCGCTATCTCGTCGTCATGACCGACGCCCACAACGTGGCCCCCGCCATCGACGGGACCCGCCCCACCGAGGCACAGGCCCAGGAGCGGGTCGCCCTGCTCGCCCGCCGGCACGCCAGCATCGTGTCGGCCGACTGGTACCCGCTGCCGGGGGTCCTCTCGACGGTCCTGCCGCGCGGCTGAACCGGGCCGCACAGGTCGGTCGTACGACACCCGGCTGACCTGCGGCGCAAGGGAGTCCGCAACTTTTTCCCGTGTTTCCCGCCGCCGGGCGATGAGTTCCGCGCACCCCGCCGGTCCACCCTTCGCCGAAGTACGCGCCCGAAGGGTGGAGGAGACACACCATGGGACTTCCGGACGTCGTCACACGCGAGGAGTGGCTCGTCGCACGTGCGCGGTTGCTGGCCAGGGAGAAGGCCGTCACCCGCGCGCGCGACGCGCTCAACGCCGCGCGCCGCGAACTGCCGATGGTGGAGGTCGACAAGGAGTACTACTTCGACGGCTCCGACGGGAAGGCGACCCTGCTCGACCTCTTCGACGGCCGCGAGCAGCTGATCGTCTATCACTTCATGTTCGCCCCGGAGTGGGACGCGGGCTGCCGCAGCTGCTCGGCGTTCCTCGACCAGATCGGGCACCTCTCGCATCTGCGGGCCCGGGGCACGAACTTCGTCGCCGTCTCCCGCGCGCCGTACACCGCGCTGCTCACCTTCAAGGCGCGCATGGGCTGGACGGTGCCCTGGTATTCGACCAACGGCGGCGACTTCAACCACGACTTCCAGGCGTCCTTCGACGAGGAGCCGTACGACGTGCCCGCGATCAACTGCTTCCTGCGCGACGGCGACCGGATCCACCACACGTACGCGACGTTCGCCCGGGGCCTGGACGGCATCGGCTCCACGACCAGCCTCCTGGACCTCACCGCGCTCGGCCGCCAGGAGGAGTGGGAGGAGCCGAAGGGGCGCTCGTCGGCGCTCGGCGCCCCGGCGGGCAGCGCCCGGGTGCGCTACCACGACGAGTACGAGGACTGAGGTCCCCGGCCCCCGGCAGGACTGAGGGGCGCGGCCCGGGCAGAAGCCCGGGAGAACCCCGGGAAAACCCTGGAAACGCCTCGACTCGGTGTCGGTTCGGTTACGTCGCGAGCCCTTGGGGGCCCGACGCGCGTTCTCCACAGCAGAACCGGACGAACCGCACGGGGGACAGGCATGAACACGAACGTGAACGCGGACAGGGTGAACCGGCGCGTGGTGCTGCGGAGGTTTCCCGCGGGCGGGCCCCGCGGCTCGTGGCCCGCGGAGGACTTCGCCCACGCCCGCCGCCAGGAGGGGCAGCGGGCGGAGGTCGTGATGGACCTCGCCTCGGACGCCTTCCTGGTGATCGTGCGCGAGCCCGGGGAGGCCCGCGCGGCACAGGCGTGACCCGCGTCCCCCCGGGCGCGCCGGAGCCGGCTTCCGTTCAGCGCGGCGGGACGGCCCCCGTCCGCGACCACCCCGGCGTCGTCCCCGTCGCCCGGCACAGCGCCAGGTACAGCGGGATCGGCGGGGTGTAGGGGACGTCGCCCTCCGGCCGGTTGATCAGGACGGGGGGCCGGTGCCCGCCGTCCCGTACGACCGCGCCCGCGGAGTAGGCGACCGGCGCGGGCCACTCCATGGCGACGTCGGAGTCCGCGGGAACGATCCACCACCAGCGCGGCCCGTCCTCGTACACGCACCCCACGCGGGGCAGTCGGGACATCAGGCGGGGGCCGAGGGACGCGGGGACGGCCACCGCGTCGCAGCCGAGCGGTTCGGTCATTCCCGCCGGCAGGTCGAGCCGCACGGGCGGCGGTGGCAGATCCCCGGCGTGCCTACGCCGCCGGGAGAGACGGACCAAGGTGTTCAGATCCAACGGCCGCACCGTACCCGCGCTCACATGCCCCCCGCCCGCATCACTGCCACGCTCGACTCACCCGTTTCCCCGCGCACGCGTTCCCGCACACGCCGGCGCCGCTGGTCCGGCCGCGCCGTCACTCGGTCCGCGCGCACGAGTCGTACGCGCCGTCACTCGGTCCACGCGCACACGCCGTGCGCGCCGCTTACCAGGTTCACGCGTACGTGCCCGCACGCGCCGCTACTCGGTCCATACCTACGCGTTGTCGTACGCGCCGTTGCTCGGTCCGCGCGCACGCGTTGTCGTAGGCGCCCTACCACCGCGGTCTACGCGGACACCGACACCTGTGCCGCCGTCCGGCGCAACTCCGCCCACACCGTTCGCCCGATCCCGGGCCCCGCGTCGTGGACGCCCCACGCACTGCTCACCGCGTCGACGAGAAGCAATCCCCTCCCGTGCTCCTCGTCGGCCCCCCTGTGCACCGGGCGCGGCATCCCTGAACCGCAGCCTTCGTCACGCACGGCTATTCGCAGCTTCTCCGTGTCCGCGCATATCTCGCAGATGATCCGCCGGCTCGCGGTGTGCACCACGGCATTGGTGACCAGTTCGGAGAGGACGAGTGCCGCCGCGTCGCAGGCGTCGTCGTCCCGCACCGCCCACTCGCCGAGCCGCGTGAGCATCAGCCGTCTGGCCTGAGCTACGGAGCCGGGTCGTGGGACGAGAGCGAAACTGACGCAGACCTCGGCAACGCTCACAGGCGGATGCTCGGTGAGAACACCAAGACGGCCTTCGGCGGCTTCGGTTCCTAACGGCGCGGGCGGAGTCACGCTCTCCACTATCGCCCCGCCCCGAACACCTTGGCAAGACCCACTCTGAAAAGTGCACAGTGGCGTGTCCCTCCGAGACGGCGCATGGCACACTGCTGACAACAACTCTCGGCGGGGTGTGAGTTGGCAAGCGGAGTCGGGTGGAGGTAGGAGACGTGAGCGAACCGCGGTCCGCGCCGACCGTCGGCCAGGTCGTTCTCGGTCGTCGCCTGCAGGACCTGCGCGAGAGCGCCGGCCTGAAACGCGAGGAGGCGGCGAAGGTCCTGCGCGTCGCCCCCGCCACCGTGCGCCGCATGGAGACGGCCGAGGTCGCGCTGAAGATCCCGTACCTCCAGCTGCTCCTGAAGGCCTACGGCGTCCCCGACGACGAGGCCGAATCCTTCGTGGCCCTCGCCGAGGAGGCCAACAAGCCGGGCTGGTGGCAGCGGTTCCACGACATCCTGCCGGGCTGGTTCAGCATGTACGTCAGCCTGGAGGGCGCCGCCAGCCTCATCAGGTCCTACGAGCCGCACTTCGTGCCCGGCCTGCTCCAGACCGAGGAGTACGCGCGCGGCGTGATGCGCTCCGGCGCCATCGGCCAGACCCGGCCCGCCGACATCGAGCGGTACGTGGCGCTGCGCATGGAGCGCCAGGCGCTGCTGACCCGCGAGGACGCGCCCCGGCTGTGGGTGGTGATGGACGAGACCGCGCTGCGCAGGCCGGTGGGCGGCCCCGAGGTGATGCGCGAGCAGCTCGACCGGCTGCTCGAAGCGACCGAGATGCCCCATGTGACCTTGCAGGTCGCGCCGTTCGCGGCGGGCCCGCACCCCGGAACGTACGGACCGTTCGTGCTCTTCCGCTTCGCCATGGCGGAGCTGCCCGACATGGTCTACAGCGAGTACCTGACCGGCGCCGTCTACCTGGACGCGCGCAAAGAGGTGGCAACCCACCTGGAGGTCATGGACCGCATGGCGGCGCAGGCCGCCACGGCACAACGCACGAAGGACATCCTCCGGGACGTCCGCAAGGAGCTGTGACATGGACCGACACCGAGCCGGAAGCCGCCCAGCCGGTCCGCGATCCCCCGGAGCCCGCGACGACTCGCGCACCGAGTCGCGCGGGGAGTCCCGCATCTACAACGGCATGCCCGCCCGCGACCTCGGCAACGACGGCTGGCACAAGCCGTGGAGCGGCGGCAACGGCGGCAACTGCCTGGAGGCCATGAAGCTGGCCGACGGCAGGGTGGCGGTGCGCCAGTCCGCCGACCCCGACGGCCCCGCGCTCATCTACACGCACGGGGAGATCAACGCGTTCATCCAGGGAGCGAAGGCGGGCGAGGCGGACTTCCTGCTCTCCTGACCCGTGCCTTCCCGACCCGCGCTCCCCTGCCCCCGCTCCCGCCCGTCCACCCCTCCGCCGCCGACGTCTGGAGTACGCATGACGGACCCGTCGTACATCGACACCAGCAAGCCGCACCCCGCACGGATGTACGACTGGTTCCTGGGCGGCAAGGACAACTACCCGGTCGACGAGGAGATGGGCCGTCAGCTCGTCGCCATGGACGGGCGGGTCCTGACGACGGCGCGGGCCAACCGCGCGTTCATGCAGCGCGCCACGCGCTGGCTCGCAGGACAGGGCGTACGGCAGTTCCTCGACATCGGCACGGGCATACCGACCGAGCCGAATCTCCATCAGATCGCCCAGGGCATCGCCCCCGAGACCCGCGTCGTCTACTGCGACAACGACCCCATCGTCCTCGCCCACGCCGAGGCGCTGCTCCGCTCCACGCCGCAGGGCGTCACCGAGTACATCCAGGCGGACTTCCGCGAGCCCGGGAAGATCCTCGAAGAGGCCTCGCGGACCCTGGACCTCGACCGGCCCGTCGCCCTGTCGCTCGTCGCGCTGCTGCACTTCATCTCGGACGAGGACGGCGCCTACGACCTGGTCGAACGGCTGATGCGGGCCCTGCCCGCCGGCAGCCACCTGCTGCTGTCGCACGGCACGGGCGACTTCACCCCGGACACCGCGCGGCAGGCCGCGGAGCTCTACAAGGCGCGCGGCATGACGCTCGCCCTGCGCACCCGCGCCGAGGTGGAGCGCTTCTTCGAGGGCTACGAGATGGTGGACCCCGGAGTGACGGTCATCGACCGGTGGAAGCCGGAACTGGGCGAGCGGGCACCGGACACCGGCCAGGGCCCCACGCCCGGATACGGGGCGGTGGGCCGCAAGGTCTGAGGCGGGGCGGGTTCACGTCAGGGCGAGCAGGAAGCACGCCGACGCCGCGAGGGAGGCGATGCCGCGGACGTGGTTCCAGGCGGTCCACTCGCGGACGTAAGCACGCCAGTACGCCGCGCCCGCCTCGCTGTCGGGGTCCACCTCGGCGAGGGCCTCGTTGCGCGGGACATGCGCGACGACGGTCACGCCGAACGACCCGAACAGATGCAGCGCGCACCCGAGCAGCAGCTCGGCGGTGCCGTCCTGCGGCCAGAGCACGAACGTCACGACGGCGAGCACCGCGCAGAGCCCCGTCGCCCCCAGGAACAGGGCCATGAACGCCGGCCCGACGGCGGTCACGTTGATCGCGTTCATCGCGGCGATGCCCCGCGCCGGGGGCAGCGCGGCCAGCGCCTTCATCACGAAGGTCGAGAACGCGGCGAAGACCCCGGCGACGAGCCCGCAGGCGAGCGCCCCGAGCACGGTGAGGACGAAATACGGTCCGTCGATCATGGCAACTCCCGCGGTGAATAGGGCCGTTACATGGGACGGCGGGCCGCGAGCGATCCTGCACGGCGCCCCGTGTCACCACAAGTCAATTGCGCGGGCCGCCCCGGATCGTCCAAAAGCGCCGCCGCGGCCTGACGGCATCATGGGTCCGTGCGACTCGAACCGATCACCTGGGAACGCCTGGCCGATACCCTCGCCGACCGCCTGCTCGACCTGAAACCGGCCGACGGGAGCCCCTGGCCCCGCGTCGCCGTGGACGGGGCGCCCGCGAGCGGCACCGGCGAACTGGCGCGGCGGGTGGGCGACGCGCTGCGCCTGCGCGGCCGGACCTCGCTCGTGGTCGCCGAGGAGGGGTTCCTGCGGCCCGCCTCGGTGCGGCTGGAGTACGGGCGGCACGACGTGGAGGCGTACTACAGCGGGTGGTTCGACACCGGCGCCCTGTGGCGCGAGGTGCTCGGGCCGCTGGATCCGGACGGCACCGGCCGTGTGCTGCCCGACCTCTGGGACCCGGTGACCGACCGGGCGACCCGCAGCGCCTACGTCGAACTGCCCCCCACCGGCGTACTGTTGCTGCACGGCCCGCTGCTGCTCGGCCACTGGTTCCCGTTCGACCTGACGGTGCACGTACGTCTCTCGGCGGGCGCCCTGCGGCGGCGCACGCCGGAGGGGGACCGGTGGACGCTTCCGGCCTTCGAGCGGTACGAGGAGGAGGCGGACCCCGCCGCCACGGCCGACGTGGTGGTGCGGGCCGACGACCCGCTCCATCCGGCGTGGAGCGGCTGACCCCGACCAGTTCCCCGAAACCCCTATCTATATGCACGTGCATATAGATAGGGTGTGATCATGACGCCGAACCCCAAGGTGAGCCCCCGTCCCGTCGCCCTAGGCGAATCCGTCCGCGCTCTGCTCGACGCCAAGAACTTCGCCAGCGTCGCCACGCTCGGCCCCGGCGGCGCGCCGCACAACTCCGTGGTGTGGATCAAGCGGGACGGCGACGCCGTGCTGTTCTCCGCCACCGCCGGCCGCCAGAAGGTCCGCAACCTCGAACGCGACCCGCGGATCAGCATCTCGGTCTATGACCTCGCGAACCCCTACTCCTCGGCCGAGATCCGCGGCGTCGCCGAGATCCTGCCGGACGAGGGCAAGCGTCTCCCGCACGAGCTGTCGCACAAGTACCTGGGCGTCGATCCGCCGGCCGAGAAGGACGACGAGATCCGGGTCATCGTCCGGGTGATCCCCCACAAGATCCTGACGTTCACGCCCTAGGGTCCGCGCCCGGGTCTCCAGATGCGGGGCGTCGAGGGCCCCGGGAGAATGAAGGGCGCCGGGACCATCGGCGCGCTCGCGTCGCTCCGGACACCGCCCGGCACGGGAGGCAGCGATGACCACCGCCGGAGACATCATGCACCGGGGCGCCCAGTGGATCCCCGAGCACGAGACCCTGGACCGCGCCGCCCAGCTGATGCGCCGACTCGACGTGGGCGCGCTGCCCATCGCCGACGAGAGCGAACGGCTCTGCGGCATCCTCACCGACCGCGACATCGTGATCGGCTGCGTGGCCATGGGGCACGACCCCTCGCAGGTGACCGCCGGCTCCCTGGCCAAGGGCACCCCGCGCTGGATCGACTCGGGCGCCGACGTCGACGAGGTCCTGCGGGAGATGCAGGGCCATCAGATCCGCCGCCTGCCGGTGATCGAGAACAAGCGGCTCGTCGGCATGATCAGCGAGGCCGACCTGGCCAAGCACCTCACCGAGGACCAGCTCGCGGGCTGGGTCGAGAGCGTGTACGCCAAGGGCTGACCGGCCGGCCCCCGCTCCGGATCGACCGCCTGGAGTCAGGCCCGGCCGACGGGCGGGGTCACAGCCAGCCGCTGCGCCGGAACCCCCGGTACAGCGCCAGGCAGGCCGTCGCGACCAGGCTCATGATCAGCGGATAACCGAACCGCCAGTGCAGTTCCGGCATGTGATCGAAGTTCATGCCGTACATGCCGCAGACCATCGTCGGCACCGCGACGACCGCCGCCCAGGCGGTGATCTTCCGCATGTCCTCGTTCTGCGCGACGGACACCTGGGCCAGGTGCGCCTGGAGGATCGAGTTGAGCAACTCGTCGAAGGCGGCGATCTGCTCGGTGGCCCGCTTCAGATGGTCGTCCACGTCCCGGAAGTACGCCTGTATCTCCGGGGCGATGACCCGCATCGGCTGGGTGGCGAGCACCTGGAGCGGGCGGCCCAGCGGCACCACCGCCCGCTTCAGCTCCAGCAGTTCGCGCTTGAGCTGGTAGATGCGGCCGGGGTCGAGCCGCTCGCCGTCCGGGGCGAAGACGGCCATCTCGACCTGGTCTATGTCCGACTGCACCGCGTCCGTCGCCGCGAGGTAGTCGTCCACGACCTGGTCCGCGATCGCGTGCAGCACGGCGGCCGGACCCTGCGCCAGCTGCTCGGGAGAGGCCTCCAGCTCCTCGCGCAGCGGGCCGAGCGAGCCGTGCCGGCCGTGCCGGACCGTGATGACAAAATCGCGGCCGACGAACACCATGATCTCGCCGGTGTCCACGACCTCACTGGTCGCGGTCAGCTCGGTGTGCTCCACGTAGCAGACGGTCTTGAAGACGGCGAACAGCGTGTGGTCGTATCGCTCCACCTTCGGGCGCTGGTGCGCGTGCACCGCGTCCTCCACGGCGAGCGGATGCAGGTCGAAGAGGTCGGCGACGCCCGCGAACTCCTGCTCCGTCGGCTCGTGCAGCCCCAGCCAGACGAAGCCGTCGTCGGACTTGCGGACGGCCTCCACGGACTCGACCAGGTCCCGGCCCGCGGTCCTGCGCACTCCCTTGCGGTACGTCACGCAGTTCACCACCGAGGAGCCCAGCGGGGAGCGGGCCGGGTGGCTCAGGTCGACGCGCGCGCCGCGCCGGGCCAGGCGGGCCACTCTGCGCAGGCCGCCGACCTTCCGCAGACCTCCGGCCTTGCCCAGGCTTCCGACCTTCCGCAGGTTGCCTGTCATCGACATGTGGGGCTCCTCGCGCTGATGACGTGACGTGCCAGTCTGCCAGGGCGGTCGCCGACTCTGCCGGTGCCTGTGGGAACGGAGCATTCCACTCCGGAATGTCCGGTTCCGCCTACCAGGAGCGAGCGGCAAAATGGTGATAATTCGGTCATGACGCGAATCGACGGCCACCTCCTCGACCCTCGGCAGCTCCCCGACCCCCGTCAGCTCTCCGACGCCCGCCAGGCCCAGGCGAAGCAGGACTTCGCCGCCTACGCCGCCCTCTTCGACCGCACGACGTTCGGGCACATCGAACGCCTCGGCATCGGACCCGGCTGGCGCTGCTGGGAGGTGGGCGCGGGCGGCACGTCGGTGATCTCATGGCTCGCCAAGCGGGTCGGCCCCACCGGCAGGGTTCTCGCGACGGACATCGACATCTCCTGGCAGACCCGGGCCGCGCGCTCACCTCTCGCGGTGCGCACGCACGACGTCGCCGCCGACCCGCCGCCCATCGAATCCTTCGACCTGGTGCACGCCCGGCTCGTCCTGGCCGACGTCGCCGACCAGGAGCACGCCCTGAAGTCGATGCTCAGGGCGCTGCGGCCCGGCGGCAGACTCCTGATCGAGGAGGCCGACCCCGCGCTCCAGCCGCTGGCCTGCCCCGACGAGTACGGGCCCGCGCAGGAGACGGCCAACCGGCTGCGCCACGCCGTGCGCACGCTGCTGGCCGGGCGCGGCGCCGACCTCGCGTACGGCCGCCGGCTGCCCCGCCTGCTGCGCGAGGCCGGCCTGCGCCAGGTGGAGTCCGACGCGTACTTCCCGCTGGCCTCGCCGGCCTGCGCGGCCCTGGAGACCGCGACGCTCCAGCAGCTCCGCCCCGATCTGATCGCGGCGGGCCTGGCGACCCCGGACGACATCGACGGCCACCTGTCCGACATCGCCACACAGACGTTGGACGTGGCGACCCCGCCGCTGATCTCGGCGTGGGGCAGAAAGCAGTAACCGGCGGAAAGCCCCACCCCGCGCCTCCAGGGGCGCGGGGGCCCACCCCTCGCGGGGTGCGGGGATGTGCATGTGCGTAAGGGGGAGGCGGCTGGCGCAGGCGCACGTTGAGCCGTGAGGCGGCGCAAGGGGCGCGGGGGGCCGACTGGCAGAGGGGCGGGGAGCGGCGATGCGCGTGGCGGCCGGCGCGGAGGGCTGACTTGCGCGGGGGCGTGGAGCAATGACGCGCATGACGGCCGGCGCGGGGGCCGTCGGTGCTCGGGCGCCATGACGCACGCGTGCCTCAGGCCGGGCGTCCTCCGATCCTCTGTACCGCCTCGCCGCCCGCCCGGCAGCCTTCCGTCACCGCCTCCAGGAGCCCCGCCCCCGCCAGCCGCGAGGCGAGAAGCGCCCCGGTGAAGGCGTCACCCGCGCCCGTCGTGTCCCGCACCCGCGCGGGCACCGCGGCAACCCGCCCGACCAGCTCGCCGCCCCGGGCCACCACCGCCCCCTCGGCGCCCGAGGTGACCGCCACCACGGGAAACCGGCGGCTGAGTGCCACCGCCGCGTCCGACGCATCGGGGAGCCCGGTGAGCAGGACCGCCTCGTCCCGGCTGGGCAGCAGCACGGTGACCCCTTCCGCCGCCGCGAGGAACCGCTCCACGCCCAGCTCCCCGAGGAACCCCGCCGACGCCGGATCGACGCTCACCGGCACGCCACGCGCGCGTGCCGAAGCCAGCGCCGCCCCGGCCGCCGCCCGACTGGGCCCGGCGAAGAACAGATAGCCGGACAGATGCAGCCACGCCACGCCGTCGAGCAGCTCGGGCGACCAGTCGGCGGGGGAGAGCCGCAGCGCGGCACCGCTGTCCGTGAGGAACGTCCGCTCGGCACCCGCGCCCTCGTCCACCAGGCAGATCACCGTCCCGGTCGGCGCCCGCGGGTCGACGACGAGCCGGGGCCGCACCCCCGCGCGCGTGAGGGCCGCCTCGTGCCACGCGGCGGAGTCGGCCCCCACCCGGCCGAGCAGGCGCACGTCCGCCCCGCCCCAACGCGCCGCCCAACACGCCGCATTGGCCCCCGCGCCGCCCGGCACGGTCCGGATGGCGGCGGCCGTGTCGGTGCCCGGCACCGGCGGCGTACGGTGCCGGGCGACGATGTCCGTGACGACGTCCCCGACGACGAGCAGACCCTGGGCCGAGCGCGGCGCCACCCGGACCTCAGCGCCCGGCCCAGGCCGCGGCGACCCGTCCCGCGAGCCGTACGTTGCCCCGGACCGCCGCGAGGTTGGCCTCCAGCGACGCCCCTCGGGTCCGACGCGTCAACTGGTCCAGCAGGAACGGCGTGATCGCCTGCCCCGTGATCCCCCGCTCCTCGCAGTCCCGCAGCGCTTCGTCCAGCACGCGCGCGTGGAGCACGGGATCGAGCTGCTCCTCGGACGGCACAGGGTTCGCCACGATCAGCGCCGCGTCGGGCCCACCGAGCGCGTCCTGCGCCCCCATCACGTCGGCGACCTCCTCGGGACTGTCCAGGGTCCAGTCCACGCCGTGCCCGGAGTCGACGAGGTAGAAGCCGGGGAAACGGTTCGTCCGGTACCCGGCGACCGCGACCCCCAGCGTCTCCAGGCGCTCCAGCGTCGCCCCCACGTCCAGGATCGACTTCACGCCCGCGCACACCACCGTGACCCTGGTGCGGGCGAGCAGCCCCAGGTCCGCCGACTCGTCCTGCGTCACCGTCCACCCCCGGTGCACGCCGCCGAGCCCGCCGGTCGCGAACACCCGCACGCCCGCGCGCGCGGCGAGCGACGCCGTCGCCGACACCGTGGTCGCCCCGCTCGCCCCCGTCGCCACGGCGAGCGGCAGATCGCGGTGGCCCAGCTTGCGGATGCCGTCCCCGCGCGCGACCCGCTCCAACTGCCCGGCGTCCAGGCCGACGTGGGGCCTGCCGTCCAGGACGGCGATGGTCGCGGGGACGGCGCCCTCCTCGCGCACGGCCGCCTCGAGTTCCTTCGCCACCCGGAGGTTGCGCGGCCGCGGCAGGCCGTGCGCGATGATCGTGGACTCCAGGGCCACCACGGCGCGTCGCCGGGCGACAGCCGCCCGCACCTCGTCGGACACCACCAACACGGGCCTGCCTCCTGCCAGTCGGGTCTCCCCTCATCCCTGGCGGGCGGCGGGCCCCGCCAAACCCCCTTGCGGGACACCGCGCGGGACAGCAGCCTTGGGGCATGGCAAATAACACGACCCGTCTCGACCACATCGTCCTGTGGGTGCGCGACCCTCTGGCGGCAGTCGATTTCTACGAGAAGACGGTGGGCCTGGAGCCCCTGCGCGTCGAGCAGTTCACGGCCGGCAAGGCGGCCTTCCCGTCCGTACGGGTCAATGAGGAGACCATCTTCGACCTCGCGCCGCTGACGTTCGCGGAACGCATGAGTGTCCTTCCGGATGCCGACAAGAGCGCGGGCCACCCCGTCAACCACGTCTGTCTGGCGTTCCCCAAGGCCGACTTCGAGGCGCTGCGCGCCCGCCTGGAGGAGAACGGCACGCCGGTGTCGGACTTCTCGCACGACTCCTTCGGCGCTCTCGGCAAGGCCCCGAGCAGCTTCTACTTCCGTGATCCGGACGGGAACATCTTCGAGGCCCGCCACTACGACGAGAGCTGACGTCCGCCGGGGCCCACGCGGGCCCCGTTCGGGTCCCGTCCCAGCACCCGGCTAGGGTGACCGGCCATGACCACGAATGATCAGAGTGTCGCGTCTTTTGCCGTCCATATTCCGGATGTGGAACTGGAGGCCGAGCCGCTCGATCCGGAACAGATCGTTTCCGGTTCCCCCGAGGTGACCGGCAAGGTGCTGTGGGAGTCCGCCGACGGCAAGCAGCTGCGCGGCATCTGGCAGATCACGCCGGGCGTGGTCACCGACACCGAGGCGAACGAACTCTTCGTGGTCGTCAGCGGCCGCGCCACCGTCGAGGTCGAGGGCGGCGACACGCTGGAGATCGGCCCCGGTGACGCGGCCGTACTGCGCGAGGGCGACCGGACGACCTGGACGGTGCACGAGACGCTGCGCAAGGCGTACCACATCACGCTGCCCTGACCGCTGCCCTCGCCCTGACCCTGCCCCTGCCCCTGCCCCTGCCCCTGACACCGACCCCCCCGGCCCGGGGACCTGTCACGCCTTCCCGGTCGACACCGCCCTGCGCACGGCGAGCGCGGCCATCGGCAGCAGGACGCAGACCCCGACGAGGTTGAGCCAGCCGTAGCTCGCCCGGGCGACGATCAGGCCCGCGAGCGCCCCGCCGACGCCGGCCGCCGCGTTCATCGTCAGGTCCGAAAGGCCCTGCACCGCGGCCCGGGCCGGCTGTGCCACCGAGTCGGTGAGCAGCGCGGAACCGGAGACCAGGCCCGCGGACCAGCCGAGGCCGAGCAGGAAGAGGCCGGCGGCGGTCTGGCCGTGACTGGGCCCCGCCGTCCCGGCCAGGAGCGCCGCGCAGCACAGCAGCCCCACCGCCAGGCCGATCACGGACAGCCGGCCGAACCGGTCGGCGAGCCAGCCCATCACCGGCGAGAACGCGTACATGCCCGCGATGTGGCCGCTGATCACCAGGCCGACCAGTTGCAGGCTCGCCCCGTGGTGTCCCAGGTCGACCGGGGTCATCACCATGATGGAGACCATCACCGTGTGCGACACGGTCACCGTCACCAGCGCGAGCCGGGCCATCGGCGAGGCGGCCACCGCGGCGACACCGGCCCGCAGCGAGCGGCTCTGCGCGTTCTCGTCCTCCCGCGGGGCCAGGGCGCGGGCGGTGAGCAGCGGATCGGGGCGCAGCAGCACCGCCACCACCAGCGCGGCGACGGCGAAGATCCCGGCGGCGAAGAGAAACGGTCCGGCCTCCTCGGGGATGGCGGTGCCGGAGAAGGCGCGGCTCGTGGGCGCGGCGATGTTCGGGCCGAGCACCGAGCCGATGGTCGTGGCCCAGATGACGAGCGAGATGGCACGGCCCCGCCGCTCGGGCTCGGCCAGGTCGGCCGCGGCGAACCGGGCCTGCAGATTGGCCAGCGAGCCAGCGCCGAACGCGGCCATGCCGAGCAGCAGCAGCGCGAAACTCCCGACGACCGACGCCAGCACCACGAGCCCCGCGCCGCACGCGCCGATCACATACGCGAGGACGAGCCCCGCACGCCGTCCGCGTGCGGTCATCAGCGCGGCGAGGGGCAGCGAGAGCAGGGCCGTGCCGGCCACGGACGCGGTGGGCGCGAGGCCCGACAGCGCCTCCGTCCCGCTCACCTCGGTGGCGAGCACCGGAGCCAGCGCGATGCCGATCGGTATCCCGAGCCCGCCCAGTATCTGACTGGTCATCAGTACCGCGGTCGTGCGGCGCCGCAAGGCGGGCAGCGACTCCGGCGCGGGTATGTCAGGGGCGTCGACGGTGTTGGTCACTGACGCAGTGTGCCAGGGGCGCGAGGGACACGGAACAGGGTTACGTCGGCACGGCACCGCGCGAGCATCCCCGCGGTCCCTCGGCGCGGGCCCGCGCAATCACCCCCGCCACGCCGTCAGAAAACTGGCTGCGGAAGGCTGCCCGCCAGGGCCTCAGAACAGCGGCTGAGGCAGGCTCCTGCCAGGGACTCAGAACAGCGGCTGCGGCAGGACCCCCTCCAGCGCGAGCAGTCGCCGCTTGGTCTCCAGGCCTCCGCCGAAGCCGCCGATGCCTCCGTCGCTCTCCACCACGCGGTGGCACGGCACCACGACCGGCAGCGGGTTGGAACCCATCGCGACGCCCACGGCCTGTGCCGCGCCCGGCTGGCCGACACGACGGGCCAGGTCCCCGTAGCCCACCACCGACCCGTACGGGACGCCGGCGGCGAGCTCCCGCAGCACCTGGCGGTTGAAGCCGGAGATCAGCGACCAGTCCAGCGGCAGCTCGAAGTCGCGCCGCTCGTCCGCGAAGTAGGCCGCGAGCTGGCGTATCGGCTCGGCGAGCAAGGGGGAGTCCGGCGCGTGGAGCGGCTCGGCGCCCAGCCGGGTGCCCAGCCGCTCCAGGGTCCTGTCCCGCACGTCGTCCGTGGCGTGGAAGGCCACCATGACGAGCCCCTCACCGGTCGCGGCGAGCAGCAGGGGGCCGATGTCGCTGCCGACGACGGCCCACACGGCCTGACGCTGGTCCTCGTTCATGCCGACCACCGTACGACCGCCCACTGACAACGCGTCCGCCGAGCGGTGCCTCAGTCGTCCTCCAGCGCCCTGCGGACGACGTCGGGCGCGTTGCTGATGATCCCGTCCACACCGAAGCTCGCGGCGCGCACCGCGCCGGCGGTGTCATTGACGGTCCAGGTGAAGATCTCCAGGGGCTTGCCGTGCGGGCCCTTGAGCGCGTGGATCGCGGCGACGTAGGGAGCGGAGAGGGAGGTGTGCGTCGAATTGATCTGGTCGGAGAACTTCGCGTACGCGGGCAGGTCGGCGACCGACGGGGTGCCGAGGAAGCCCGTCTTCACGTCGGGCCGCAGCGCGTGCACGGTCCGCACGCTGTCGGCGCTGAAGCTCTGGACGACGAGCTTGCTCTTGACGTGGTGCTTGTCGAGCCAGCCCGTGTCGCGCAGCACTTGGAGGCCCTGCTTCTCGATGCCCGGGTAGAGCTCGGGTTTCTTGAACTCGAAGACGAGCTTCTGGTGGTTGTGCGAGACCCGGCGCATGTACTGCTTGAGGGTCGGCACCCGCTCACCCGCGTACTTCGGGCTGAACCAGCTGCCCGCGTCGAGGCGCGCGATCTCCGCGGCGGTGAAGTCCGCGACCTTCCACGGCGCGCGGCCGGGGAAGACCTCCTCGACGTTCGTCGTCCGCTTCAGGTTGTCGTCGTGCATGATCACGAGTTCGCCGTCCTTGGTGCGCTGGACGTCGTTCTCGACCCAGCGGAATCCCATGTCGCGGGCCTTGTCGATGGCCGCCAGGGTGTTCTCCGGGGCGTAGGCGGAGGCCCCGCGGTGCGCCACGACCAGCGGTCTGTCGTGGTCGGCCGTGCGCACCGCCGCAGGAGTGCGGGCGGAGGCGGGAGCGGCGGGGACGGCGAGCGCACCGGCCCCCAGGAGGGCGGCGGTGGTGACAGCGGCAGCGCGTGCGTACACGGGTACTCCTCGCGTCGTGAGATCGCGGACCGGTCGAGAGTGACAGTCCACGGCCAACGGAAAACAGGTGCAGGATGGCCACACGTTGAACGGAGTCGCCGAAGTCGAGGACCCCGCGCGCGGGTGACGCGATTGTTTGCCGGAAAATCGGTCGGGCGTCCCGGAGTGAGCTTTACTCTCAGCCTCAGCCGACGGTCTCTCAGCCGACCGACGGCAGAGGGCAAATGGGGCGATCAAGGGCATTTGGTCACCATAGGTGGAAGGGCTACCGCGCATGCAGGGCACGGTCGACGGGTTCAGCTACGGAGTCGTCACACCTGTGGTGGCCTACGTCATGGCCTGCCTCGGGGGAGCGCTCGGCCTGCGCTGCACCACCAGATCGCTGCTCCTCGCCCACTCCTGGCGGCCCGGCTGGCTGGCGCTCGGCTCGGCCGCGATCGGCTCCGGGATCTGGACCATGCACTTCGTGGCGATGATGGGCTTCACCGTCGAGGAGGCGCCCATCCACTACGACAAGGCGCTGACCTTCGCGAGTCTCGCCGTGGCCATCCTCATGGTCGGCATCGGCATCTTCATCGTCGGCTACCGGGGCGCCACCGGCACCGCCCTGTTCACCGGCGGGACGATCACGGGCCTCGGCGTGGCGTCGATGCACTACCTGGGAATGGCCGGTATGCGTCTTCGCGGGACGCTGGAGTACAACACCCTCACGGTCGCCGCGTCCGTGGTGATCGCCATGGTCGCCGCCACCACCGCGCTCTGGGCGGCCGCACAGGTCAGGGGTTTCCTGTGGAGCCTCGGTGCCAGCCTCGTCATGGGCCTGGCCGTGAGCGGCATGCACTACACCGGAATGGCCGCCCTCAGCGTCCATCTGCACGGCCCGGGGGCCGAGCCCGCCGGTGCCTCGCCCGCCGAGATCCTCGCGCCGATGATGATCGGCCCCCTCGCCTTCCTGCTCCTGGCGGGCGTCATCGTGATGTGCGACCCGCTGATGGTGATGGGCGGCCACCAGGACCCCAGGAACCGCGCGCAGACCGGCCGGCCCGCTCCTCCCGGCGGCGCGGCCCGTCCCCGCCACCCGGCCCGCTCGTACCCCGACCGGCGCCCGGGCCTCCGGCGCGTCCCCGCACCCCGCCGCGGCAGCCGACGGCCCGGCTCGCGCACGCCGCAGAACTGGTGAGGGAGCACCGCTGAGCGGCCGATCCGGCCCGGTTGTCAGTGCTGGGTCGTACGGTGGATTCCATGCGGCCCGTATCCAAGATCGAACGCACGGTGGCACCTTTCGAGGTCGTCAGTCCGTACCAGCCAAGCGGCGACCAGCCGGCGGCCATCGCCGAGCTGGAGCGGCGCATCCGCGCAGGCGAGAAGGATGTCGTCCTCCTCGGCGCGACCGGCACCGGCAAGTCGGCCACCACCGCGTGGATGATCGAGAAGCTCCAGCGCCCCACGCTCGTGATGGCGCCGAACAAAACGCTGGCCGCCCAGCTGGCGAACGAGTTCCGCGAGCTGCTGCCGAACAACGCCGTCGAGTACTTCGTCTCGTACTACGACTACTACCAGCCCGAGGCCTACGTCCCTCAGTCGGACACCTACATCGAGAAGGACTCCTCGATCAACGAGGAGGTGGAGCGGCTGCGCCACTCCGCGACGAACTCCCTGCTGACCCGCCGCGACGTGATCGTGGTCGCCTCCGTCTCCTGCATCTACGGCCTCGGCACCCCGCAGGAGTACGTCGACCGCATGGTCCCGCTCAAGGTGGGCGACGAGATCGACCGCGACCAGCTGCTGCGTCGCTTCGTCGACATCCAGTACACCCGCAACGACCTGGCGTTCACCCGCGGCACCTTCCGGGTCCGCGGCGACACCATCGAGATCTTCCCGGTCTACGAGGAGCTGGCCGTCCGCATCGAGATGTTCGGTGACGAGATCGAGGCGCTCTCCACCCTCCACCCCCTCACCGGCGAGGTCATCAGCGACGACGACCACCTGTACGTCTTCCCCGCCTCGCACTACGTGGCGGGACCGGAGCGCCTGGAGAAGGCGGTCACCGGCATCGAGAAGGAGCTGACCGAGCGCCTGGCCGAGCTGGAGAAGCAGGGCAAGATGCTGGAGGCGCAGCGTCTGCGCATGCGCACCACGTACGACCTGGAGATGCTCCGCCAGATCGGCTCCTGCTCCGGCGTGGAGAACTACTCCATGCACTTCGACGACCGCGCCCCCGGCACCGCCCCCAACACCCTCCTGGACTACTTCCCCGAGGATTTCCTCCTCGTCCTGGACGAGTCGCACGTCACGGTCCCCCAGATCGGCGCGATGTACGAGGGCGACGCCTCCCGCAAGCGCACCCTGGTCGACCACGGCTTCCGGCTGCCCTCCGCCATGGACAACCGCCCGCTGAAGTGGGAGGAGTTCCTCGGCCGCATCGGCCAGACCGTCTACCTGTCGGCCACCCCGGGCAAGTACGAGCTGTCGCGCGGCGACGGCTTCGTGGAGCAGATCATCCGCCCCACCGGCCTGATCGACCCCGAGGTCGTCGTCAAGCCCACCGAGGGGCAGATCGACGACCTGGTGCACGAGATCCGCACCCGTACCGAGAAGGACGAGCGCGTCCTGGTCACCACGCTCACCAAGAAGATGGCCGAGGACCTCACCGACTACTTCCTGGAACTGGGCATCCAGGTCCGCTATCTGCACAGCGACGTCGACACCCTGCGCCGCGTCGAGCTGCTGCGCGAGCTGCGCGCCGGTGAGTACGACGTCCTGGTCGGCATCAACCTCCTGCGCGAGGGCCTCGACCTGCCCGAGGTCTCCCTGGTGGCGATCCTCGACGCGGACAAGGAGGGCTTCCTGCGCTCGGGCACCTCCCTGATCCAGACCATCGGCCGCGCGGCGCGCAACGTCTCGGGCCAGGTCCACATGTACGCCGACAAGATCACCCCGGCGATGGAGAAGGCCATCGACGAGACCAACCGCCGCCGGGAGAAGCAGATCGCGTACAACAAGGAGCGGGGCATCGACCCGCAGCCGCTGCGCAAGAAGATCAACGACATCGTGTCGGCGATCGCGCGCGAGGAGGTCGACACCGAACAGCTGCTCGGCTCCGACTACCGCAAGCCGAAGGCGGGCAAGGGCGCCAAGGCGCCGGTGCCCGCGCTCGGCGGCGAGGCGGCCAAGGCCGGCAAGGCCGCCACCTCCGCCAAGGCCAAGGGCAAGAAGGGCGCACAGGTCCCGACCGACCGCCCCGCGGCCGAGCTGGCCGAGCAGATCGAGGAGATGACCGCACGCATGCGCGCGGCCGCCGCCGACCTGCAGTTCGAGATCGCCGCACGACTGCGCGACGAGGTGTCGGAGATGAAGAAGGAGCTGCGGCAGATGAAGGAGGCCGGCCAGGCCTAGCGGGCCCGGAAGCACGGCTGGGGAAGGGGGGGGAGCGGCCCGTCGGCCGCTCTGTTGCAGGACCGCCACAATGTGCGGCCCGCGAGGCACCGCGGCGACCCGCACTGCATAGGCTGCCGGGCAACCGCGAGAGGCGGTTGCCCAGGCAGTTCGAGAGGGGACAGCGCGTGACGGTCAACATGACCAAGGGTCAGGCCATCAGCCTGCAGAAGGACGACGGGGGCGCCCTGTCCGCGGTGCGCATGGGACTCGGGTGGCAGGCGGCCCCGCGCCGCGGCCTGTTCGGCACCCGCACCCGCGAAATCGACCTGGACGCCTCGGCGGTCCTCTTCGCCGACAAGCAGCCGGTCGACGTCGTGTTCTTCAACCACCTGGTCAGCCAGGACGGCTCGGTGCGCCACACCGGCGACAACCTCGTCGGCGGCGTCGGCAAGGGCGGGGACGACGAGGCGATCCTGGTCGACCTCCAGCGGGTCCCCGTCCACATCGACCAGATCGTCTTCACGGTGAACTCCTTCACCGGCCAGACCTTCCAGGAGGTGCAGAACGCGTTCTGCCGCCTGGTCGACGAGACCAACGGCCAGGAGCTGGCCCGCTACACCCTCGACGGCGGCGGCCAGTACACCGCCCAGATCATGGCGAAGGTCCACCGCGCGGGCGCGGGCTGGCAGATGACGGCCCTCGGCAACCCCGCCAACGGCCGCACCTTCCAGGACCTGATGCCCTCGATGCTGCCGCACCTGTAGCCGTTGCCGCACCTGTAGACACGCGGCGGTGCTCGGGGGTGCCGCCGCGGCACGTCCGTACGTACGAGGGGGGAACGAACGCGATGACGGCCGAGCTGGTGCGGGGGCAGAACCACCCGCTGCCCGGGTCCCGCCTGGAGATCCGCGTCTCGGCCGGCAGGCCGGTGGTGGCGGGGGCCACGCTCAGCGACGCCCACGGCAAGGTGCGCGGCGTGGAGTGGGTGGCCCACCCCGGCTCGCCCGCCCTGCCGGGCCTCCAGGTGTCCCGGCAGGCAGCCGCCGACCACCGCCTCGCCGTGGACCTCGACGCCCTGCCGGACGCCGTCCACCGGGTCGACGTCCTGCTGGCGCTGCCCCCCGGCGTCGCCGGTCCGGCCACCTTCCGCGGCCTGGCCGCCCCCTTCGTCGCCGTCACCGGACTCGACGGCACCGAGATCGCCGGCTTCACCCTCACCGGTCTGGACGCCGAGTCCGCCGTCATCGCCCTGGAGCTGTACCGCCGCCAGGGCGCCTGGAAGGTCCGCGCCGTCGGCCAGGGGTACACGGGCGGCCTCGCCGAGATGCTCGCCGACCAGGGCCTGCCCGAGGCCCGCGAACTGGCGGCCGCCATCGACGACACCGTGGCCCAAGGCCTGGCCCGCTCCGTGCCCCCGCCCCACCTCACCGAAGACCCCCGCACAGGCCTCACGGCCCAGGCCCAGCAGGGGACGGCCCACCGAGACCCGGCCCACCGAGACCCGGCCCACCCGGCTGGCCAGGGCCCGGTCCATCCGACCCACCAGGACCAGGCCCGCCAAGCCCGCCGGGACCGGGACCCGACCCACCAGGACCCGACCCGCCAGCCCCAGGCTCACCAAGACCCAGCTCACCAGGGCCCGGTCCGCCACGGCCTTCAAGGCCCGGCCCGCCAGGCTCAAGCCCACCAGGACCCAGCTCACCAGGCCTACCGAGGTCCGGCCCACCAAGGCCCGGCCCAAGGACCCTCCGCCCCGCCTGTACGGCGGACGGGAGGCGACAGCCCCGCGGCGCCCGCCACCGCGGGCGACAGGGCGGCAGGTGGCGGCCCCGTCGACTACACGCACCCGGGCCGCCGGGCCACCGCGCCCCCGGTACCGCCCCCCGCCATCCCTCCCGCCGAGCCGGGTCGGCCCGCGCAGCCCGTCGCGGGTGACGCCACCGGCTGGTCCATGGACGAGCGGCTCTACAACCAGGTGTGGGGCATGTTCGAAGACCTGGCCCGCACCACGGCGGCCTACCGAAGCGCCGTCGATTTCGCCGACTCCCGCAGGGAGCAGGAGCTGGACAAGGTCCTCGACGACCCCCGCAGCCGCATCGGCGGCGCCGGTGACGCCGCCCGCGAGCGCGCCCGCGCCCGGCACGCCGACCTCGTCGGCCGGGCCAGGGCGGCCCTCGACCGCGACCTCGCCCAGCTCACCGCCGAGGCCGACGTCGTTGAACCCGCCCTGCCCCCGGCGTTCGCCGCCTGGAGCAGCCCCGTCTGGCACGCCTACCGCGCGCCCATGGAGGTCCCGATGGCCCTGCGCCTCGGCGACCTCCACCTCCCCGAGCGCCCCGGCCTGCGCATCCCGATGCTGGTGCGGCTGCCGCTGGAGCGCGGCCTGTGGATCGACAGCGGCAAGGCGCTCACCAACCACCGCACCGACCCCGCGGAGCTGCGCCGCCTGGCCATGGACACCGCGGTCGTGCACGCCGCGCGGCTGCTCGCGGTCCACCCGCCCGGCGAGTTCCAGGTGCACGTCATCGACCCGGCGGGCGCCGCGACGGCCGCCCTCGCCCCGCTGGTCACGGCCGATGTCCTCGCCGGGCCCCCGGCGTCCGGCGCGGCCGGTGTCACCGAGGTCCTCGCCCGGCTCACCCGGCGCGTCGACCTGGTGCAGATGGCGATCCGCGGCGGCGCCGCCGACGCACTGCCCCCGGACCTGGACACGGCCGAGCAGCTGTTGATCGTCAACGACTTCCCCCACGGCTTCGACGACCGCGCCGTGACCCGGCTGCGCTACCTCGCGGACGAGGGCCCGGCCGTCGGGGTCCACCTCATGATGGTCGCCGACCGCGAGGACGCCGCCGAGTACGGCCCGCTGCTCGACCCGCTGTGGCGCGCCCTCCTGCGCCTGACGCCGGTGCCCGACGACCACCTCGCCGATCCCTGGGTCGGCCACACCTGGACGTACGACCCACCGGTCCTCCCGCCCGGCGGCCAGACCCTTCGAGAGCTCCTGGCCCGGGTCGTCACGGCCCGCCGCACCGGCGGCCGGTGAGGGCGCGGCACGCCCCGCGAAGAGCGGCGCGGCCGTAGCGGTAAAGCGACTTTAGGCCCCCGCCGAACTGGGCTTTTGGCTTTTGTTTGCCATCGTCTTTACCAATCCTTGGTGTTTCGCGTACTCTGGTGTCAGCGGAGGGGAGTACTCCCGACTGCGACGTACCCGTCAATACGGACCGCCATCGGTCCCGGGGCGTCGGTCCGAGGCGCGGCGGTGCCCGCCCCGGGTGGAAGAGACCTCCGGCAGCGACGACGCTGATCAGTAGCCGTACGACGCCGGAGGCGCAGTGGACGTTTCAATGACCGTGTGGGTAGCGACCGTTCTAGGGCTGTGTGCCCTGATCGCGGTCGACTTCCTCATCGGGCGCAAGCCCCATGACGTGTCGATCAAGGAAGCCGGAATCTGGACGGTCGTCTGGATCGTCCTCGCGGCGCTCTTCGGCGTCGGCCTGCTGGTCGCCGGGGAGAGCCAGGCGTCCGGCGAGTTCTTCGCGGGCTTCATCACCGAGAAGTCCCTCTCCGTGGACAACCTCTTCGTCTTCATCCTGATCATGGCGAAGTTCTCGGTGCCCTCCCACCTCCAGCAGCGCGTGCTGCTGTTCGGTGTGCTGATAGCCCTGGTCCTGCGCGCGATCTTCATCGCCGCCGGCGCCGCGGTCATCGCCAACTTCTCCTGGGTCTTCTACATCTTCGGCGCGTTCCTGATCTACACCGCCTGGAAGCTCATCCAGGAGGCGCGCTCCGACGACGAGGAAGAGGAGTTCGAGGAGAACCGCCTGCTGAAGTCCGTCGAGAAGAAGTTCGGCGTCTCGGACCGGTACGAGGGCACGAAGCTGTTCATCCGCAGGAACGGCAAGAAGATCATGACGCCCCTCATGGTCGTCATGCTCGCCATCGGCACCACCGACGTGCTCTTCGCGATGGACTCCATCCCGGCGATCTTCGGCCTCACCCAGGACCCGTACATCGTCTTCACCGCCAACGCCTTCGCCCTGATGGGTCTGCGCCAGCTGTACTTCCTCATCGGCGGACTGCTCAGGAAGCTGGTCCACCTCAGCTACGGCCTGTCGGTGATCCTCGGCTTCATCGGCGTGAAGCTCGTCCTGCACGCCCTGCACGAGTCCGGGGTGCACGTCCCCGAGATCTCCATCCCGCTCTCGCTCTCCGTGATCTGCGGCGTCCTGGTGATCACCACGATCACCAGCCTCATCGCCTCCAGGAAGCAGGAGCGGAAGGCGGCGGCCGAGGCCGCGGCCGCGGGGGAGACCGAGAAGGACAGCATCGAGGCCTGACCGCCCGACCGTCCCCTCATCTGCCCACCCCTCACCTGCCCGCCCCCGCACCCGACCGACCCGCCCCAGGGGGCGGCACCGAGTAGCGACACCCGAGCGCCCGGAGGAGCATCGAACCATGGTCACTCGGCTCCGGGCGCTCGTCATGCGGTGGACGACCGTGGTCCCGTTCCTCGCGGTCGTCCTCCTCGCCCTCACCTGGGGGCGCGACCTGCCCGGCGTGGTCGTCGCCGTGGTGACACTGGTCCTCGCGGGAGCGGTGCTCTCCGCCGTGCACCACGCCGAGGTGATCGCCCACCGCGTCGGCGAACCCTTCGGCTCGCTCGTCCTCGCCATCGCGGTGACGATCATCGAGGTGGCGCTGATCGTCACCCTCATGGCCGACGGCGGCGACAAGAGCTCCACACTCGCCCGCGACACCGTCTTCGCCGCCGTGATGATCACCTGCAACGGCATCGTGGGGCTCTGCCTCCTGGTCGGAGCGCTGCGCCACCGCGTCGCCGTCTTCAACCCCGAGGGCACCGGTGCCGCCCTCGCGACCGTCGCCACCCTGGCCACCCTCTGCCTGGTCCTGCCGACGTTCACCACCACCAAGCAGGGCCGGGAGTTCTCCACCAGCCAGCTCACCTTCGCCGCCGTCGCCGCGCTCGTCCTCTACGGGCTGTTCGTCACCACCCAGACCGTGCGCCACCGCGACTACTTCCTGCCCCTCACCAAACAGGGCGAGGTCATCGACGCCGACAGCCACGCCGAGGGGCCCTCCTCGCGGCAGGCGCTGGTCAGCCTGGGGCTGCTCGCGCTGGCGCTCATCGGCGTGGTGGGGCTCGCCAAGAGCGTCTCGCCGACGATCGAGTCCGGCGTGGCGAGCGCCGGCATGCCGCACGCGGTGGTCGGCGTGATCATCGCCCTGCTCGTGCTGCTCCCCGAGACCATCGCGGCCGTGCGCGCCACCCGCCGCGACCGCGTGCAGACCAGCCTCAACCTCGCCCTCGGCTCGGCCATGGCCAGCATCGGCCTGACCATCCCGGCCGTCGCGGTCGCCTCCGTGTGGCTGTCCGGGCCGCTCGTCCTCGGCCTGGGCGCGACCCATATGGTGCTGCTCGCCCTCACGGTCATCGTCGGCACGCTCACGGTCGTCCCGGGCCGCGCCACCCCGCTCCAGGGCGGCGTCCACCTGGTGCTGTTCGCCGCGTACCTGGAGCTGGCGGTCACGCCGTAGGGCCCGGCCCCCCGTTGGGCGCCGGTCGCCGAACGGTCACCTCAGTACGTCACCGTGACGCGCCGCGCCGGCCCGTCGACCCGTACGAACCCTCCGTAGGGGATCACCACCTGCGGGTCGGTGTGTCCGAGGTCCACGTCGAAGACCGCCATGGTCCGCGGCGCGTACAGGTCGAGCGCCCGCAGCACGGCCTCCCGCTGCTCACGCGCGTAGGCCGCCTTCGCCTCGGCGTCCTGGGGGTTGGCGAAGGACCAGGCCTTGGCCCGCCCCATCAGGAGGGCGGGGAAGCGGTGCAGCAAGCCGCGCTCGCCCATGTTGCGCAGGATGCGGAACACCCGCTCGGCACTGATCAGTTCCTCGCAGGTCTCCAGGAACAGCACGCAGCCGTCGTACGCCGACAGGTCCCGCGAGACCTCCTGGTCCGCCATCAGGAGCCAGGAGAGGATCTCCAGCTCACCGCCCCAGGAGCGGCCCTCCACGACGTGGTCGGGGCGGTGCCAGTACCAGCCGTCACCGGGCTCGGTCGGCGGTTCCTCGGCGAAGTGGGCGGGGTCCTCCCAGGGCAGGTCGACGTCGCGGTAGCGCTCGGCGGGGGACAGTTCGTAGGGCCCGGACGTGAAGAGCGCGGCGCGCAGCGAACGCTCCGTCAGGGGCGCCATCGCGCCCGGCCGGCCGAGCTCGCACATCACGGACGCGCCGTGGTAGCCGACGATGCCGCACTGCCAGAGGAAGGCCAGCAGATTGGTGTTGTCGCTGTAGCCGAAGAACGGCTTCGGGTGCGCGCTAATCAACTCGCGGTCCAGATGCGGCAGTACGGTGATCTGGTCGTCGCCGCCGATGCTCGCGACCAGGGCCTTGACGGACGGGTCGGCGAACGCCGCGTGGATGTCGTCGGCCCGCTGCCGGGGCGTGGCGCCCATCTTGCGCGTCGAGGGGTACTCCACCGGTTCGAGGCCGAACTCCTCGCGCAGCCGTTTCAGGCCCAGTTCAAAGGGGAGGGGGAAGAGCTCCGGCAGGCCGCTGGACGGCGAGATCACGGCGACGCGGTCACCGGGCGCGGGCTTGGGCGGATACAGCGGCTCGATGGTCATACGCAGCAGCGTAGGGGCGAGATCCCCGGGGGCGCACGCGAGTTGCCGCACGCCGTCGGCGTGATAGACCTCCTCCATGACCCTCGGTACCCGCAGCCTCGCCACCGCCCCGATCATGATCCTGAACGGCCCGAACCTGAACCTCCTCGGGCAGCGCCAGCCCGAGATCTACGGCTCCGACACCCTCGCCGACGTCGAGGCCCTGTGCGCCGAGGCGGCGGCCGCGCACGGCGGCACGGTGGACCTGCGGCAGAGCAACCACGAGGGCGAGCTGATCGACTGGATCCACGAGGCGCGCGAGCACCACGCGGGCATCGTCATCAACCCCGCGGCCTACTCCCACACGTCCGTCGCGATCCTGGACGCCCTCAACACCTGCGACGGGCTGCCGGTGGTGGAGGTGCACATCTCCAACATCCACCAGCGCGAGGCGTTCCGGCACCACAGCTACGTCTCGCAGCGCGCCGACGGTGTCATCGCCGGGTGCGGGGTGCAGGGGTACGCGTTCGCCGTGCAGCGGGTGGCGGCGCTGGTGGCCGCCGGCGCGTGACGCGTCCCCCCGTCCCCCCGGTTCACCCTCCCCGTCTCACCAGCCCCGCGCGCGCCACTCCGCGAGATGGGGCCGCTCGGCGCCCAGCGTCGTGTCGTTGCCGTGGCCGGGGTAGACCCACGTCTCGTCGGGGAGCGCCCCGAAGATCTTCGTCTCGACGTCGTCCATGAGGCTCGTGAACGCCTCCGGGTCCTTCCGCGTGTTGCCGACACCGCCCGGGAAGAGGCAGTCGCCGGTGAACACGTGCGGGTGGCCGTGCGGGTCGTCGTAGACGAGCGCGATCGACCCCGGAGTGTGGCCCACCAGGTGGCGGGCGGTCAGCTCGACGCGGCCGACCCGGATGGTGTCGCCGTCGTCGACCGCCACGTCCGTCGGCACGGGGATGCCCTCGACGTCCTCGCGGCCCGCGTACGTCCGCGCGCGGGTCGCCGCGACGACGGCTTCGAGCGCCTGCCAGTGGTCGCCGTGCTGGTGCGTGGTGACGACGGACGCGATGCCGTCGTCACCGATCAGCGTCAGCAGCGTCTCGGCGTCGTTGGCCGCGTCGATCAAGAGCTGTTCGCCGGTGGCCCGGCACCGCAGCAGGTACGCGTTGTTGTCCATCGGTCCGACCGCGACCTTCGAAATCATCAGGTCCGACAGCTCGTGCACATCCGCGGGCCCGCCGACCTTCACCGCTCCGCTGTACGTCATGTCCGTCAGCCTATAGCGGGGGCAGGGCGGGCAGGAGGCCCGCTTCGGCCGTCAAGGCGGAGCCGTCGCGGCGGCCGGAGAGCCAGCCGACCAGGTCCGGCGCCGGGCCGCTGACGGTGATGGTGGCGTCGTCCGGGGCGCCCTTGCGGCCGGTGCTCCACGCGCGCGTGCCGTCCGAGACGCGGGTGGGCGGCACATCGGGATTTCCCGAGAAGCGTGCCGTGAGGAACGAGATCTCCCGCTGGACGAACTCCGCCGGCAGGTCCTCCAGCTCGTACCCGACGCCGAGGTCGACGTGGTGCAGCTCGACCTCGACCCAGCGCCGGAACGGCACGCGGGAGGCGGAGTCCGTCACGCCGTTGCGCAGGGTGACGGTGCGGGACCAGTCGGCGGGGACGGCGGCCTCGGCCTCGAAGCGGGCCGCGCTCTCCCGCAGGTCGGCGAGGTGTGCGGCCGGCGGCCTCGGGGCGTCCCGCTCGATGTCCGCGTCCCGGGCCTCGGCGCTCGGATACATGGGCCGGCCGGCGAGGACGTTCACCAGCGCGTCGGCGTTCCGGGCCAGGTGGGCGAGGACATGGCCACGGGTCCAGCCCGGCAGCCGTGACGGGCCGGCGGTCGAATCGTTGTTCAGTTCCGCGGCTGCGGTGAGCAGCCGCTCGGTCGCGTCACGTACAGACGCCAGGTCGCGCACATGATCAATCATGGGGCCGACGATAGCTGTGTCACACGTCCGGGTGAAGGTGTCCAGGTCACCCCGGTAATCGAATGTGCGTGCTATATGGTCGGACGTGGCATCGGGCATTCTTGACGGTCCGGATGTGTTCCACAGGTGAACCGGGGAACCAGCCCGGCGTTGTCAGTGGCTCGCCCTAGTCTGTGAAAGACGGGGTTTCGTCCCTGTCACTTCTCTCTAGAAAGGTGCGGACCGGCGTGGCCGACCGTCTCATCGTCCGTGGCGCGCGCGAGCACAATCTCAAGAACGTCTCGCTCGACCTCCCGCGTGACTCCCTCATCGTGTTCACCGGACTCTCCGGGTCGGGCAAGTCCTCGCTCGCGTTCGACACGATCTTCGCCGAGGGCCAGCGGCGGTACGTCGAGTCGCTGTCCTCGTACGCCCGGCAGTTCCTCGGGCAGATGGACAAGCCCGACGTCGACTTCATCGAGGGCCTCTCGCCCGCGGTCTCCATCGACCAGAAGTCGACCTCGCGCAACCCTCGCTCGACGGTCGGCACCATCACCGAGGTCTACGACTACCTGCGCCTGCTCTTCGCGCGCATCGGCAAGCCGCACTGCCCCGAGTGCGGCAGGCCCATCACCCGCCAGTCGCCGCAGGCCATCGTCGACAAGGTCCTGGAACTGCCCGAGGGCAGCCGCTTCCAGGTGCTGTCCCCGCTGGTGCGCGAGCGCAAGGGCGAGTTCGTCGACCTCTTCGCCGACCTCCAGACCAAGGGGTACTCCCGCGCGCGGGTCGACGGCCGGACGATCCAGCTCTCCGAGCCGCCCACGCTGAAGAAGCAGGAGAAGCACACCATCGAGGTGGTCGTCGACCGCCTCACGGTGAAGGACTCCGCCAAGCGCCGCCTGACCGACTCCGTGGAGACCGCCCTCGGCCTCTCCTCGGGCATGGTCGTGCTCGACTTCGTCGACCTGCCCGAGGACGACCCCGAGCGCGAGCGCATGTACTCGGAGCACCTCTACTGCCCCTACGACGACCTGTCGTTCGAGGAGCTGGAGCCCCGATCCTTCTCCTTCAACTCGCCCTTCGGCGCCTGCCCCGACTGCACGGGCATCGGTACGCGCATGGAGGTCGACCCCGAGCTGATCGTCCCGGACGAGGACAAGTCGCTCGACGAGGGCGCCATCCACCCCTGGTCGCACGGCCACACCAAGGACTACTTCGCCCGGCTGGTGGGCGCCCTCTCCGACGCCCTCGGCTTCTCCACCGACATGCCCTGGGCCGGCCTGCCCCAGCGCGCCAAGAAGGCCCTGCTGTACGGCCACAAGACGCAGATCGAGGTGCGCTACCGCAACAGGTACGGCCGCGAGCGGGTCTACACCACGGCCTTCGAGGGCGCCGTCCCCTTCGTCAAGCGCCGCCACAGCGAGGCCGAGAGCGACGCCAGCCGCGAGCGCTTCGAGGGCTACATGCGCGAGGTGCCCTGCCCCACCTGTGAGGGCACGCGCCTCAAGCCGATCGTCCTCGCGGTCACGGTCATGGGGAAGTCCATCGCCGAGGTCTCCGCGATGTCCATCAGCGACTGCGCGGACTTCCTCGCCGAGCTGACGCTGGGCGCCCGCGACAAGAAGATCGCCGAGCGCGTCCTGAAGGAGGTCAACGAACGGCTGCGCTTCCTGGTCGACGTCGGCCTGGACTACCTCTCGCTGAACCGCGCGGCCGGCACCCTCTCCGGAGGCGAGGCCCAGCGCATCCGCCTGGCCACCCAGATCGGCTCCGGCCTGGTCGGCGTGCTCTACGTCCTGGACGAGCCGTCCATCGGTCTCCACCAGCGCGACAACCACCGGCTCATCGAGACCCTCGTACGCCTGCGCGACATGGGCAACACGCTCATCGTCGTCGAGCACGACGAGGACACCATCAAGGTCGCCGACTGGGTGGTCGACATCGGCCCCGGCGCGGGCGAGCACGGCGGCAAGGTCGTGCACAGCGGCTCCATGAAGGAGCTGCTCGCCAACGACAAGTCGATCACCGGGCAGTACCTCTCGGGCAAGAAGTCCATCCCGGTCCCGGACGTGCGCCGGCCCGCCGACCCGGCCCGGCAGCTCACCGTGCACGGTGCCCGGGAGAACAACCTCCAGGACATCGACGTCTCCTTCCCGCTCGGCGTCCTCACGGCCGTCACGGGCGTCTCGGGCTCCGGCAAGTCGACGCTGGTCAACGACATCCTCTACACGCACCTGGCCAGGGAGCTGAACGGCGCCCGCTCCGTTCCCGGCCGCCACACGCGCGTGGACGGCGACGACCTCGTGGACAAGGTCGTGCACGTCGACCAGTCGCCCATCGGCCGCACCCCCCGGTCGAACCCGGCGACGTACACCGGCGTCTTCGACCACGTCCGCAAGCTGTTCGCGGAGACCACGGAGGCGAAGGTGCGGGGCTATCTCCCCGGGCGCTTCTCCTTCAACGTCAAGGGCGGCCGCTGCGAGAACTGCTCCGGTGACGGCACCATCAAGATCGAGATGAACTTCCTGCCGGACGTGTACGTCCCGTGCGAGGTCTGCCACGGCGCGCGCTACAACCGCGAGACGCTGGACGTGCACTACAAGGGCAAGTCCATCGCCGAGGTCCTCGACATGCCGATCGAGGAGGCGCTCGGCTTCTTCGAGGCCGTGCCCGCCATCGCCCGGCACCTGCGGACGCTCACCGACGTCGGCCTCGGGTACGTGCGCCTCGGCCAGTCCGCCCCCACGCTCTCCGGAGGCGAGGCCCAGCGCGTGAAGCTGGCCTCCGAGCTCCAGAAGCGGTCCACGGGCCGGACCGTGTACGTCCTGGACGAGCCGACCACCGGTCTGCACTTCGAGGACATCAGCAAGCTGATCACGGTCCTTTCCGGGCTGGTCGACAAGGGCAACACGGTCATCGTCATCGAGCACAACCTCGACGTGATCAAGACCGCGGACTGGGTCGTCGACATGGGCCCCGAGGGGGGCAACGGCGGCGGCCTGGTCGTCGCCGAGGGCACGCCCGAGGAGGTCGCGGGCGTGACGACGAGCCACACCGGCAAGTTCCTGCGGGACATCATCCCGCCGGACCGGATCAGCGACGCGCTGCCCTCGCAGGGGCGGGCGCGGGCCAAGAAGGCCCCGGCGAAGAAGCCGGCCGCGAAGCGGGCGGTGGCGGCGAGCGCCACGGCCACGAAGAAGACGGCCACGGCCAGGACGGGCGCCCCCGCGAAGAAGGTGGCCGCCGAGAAGGCTGCCCCCGCGAAGAAGGCCGCCCCGGCCAAGAAGGCCGCGCCTGCGAAGAAGGCGGCCGTCGCCAAGAAGACGGCCGCCAAGAAGACGACGCGGGCCCGCAAGGCCTGACCGGCGTCACCGGCCACAAGGCCTGACCGGCGTCACCGGTCGACCGAAGCGCCCCGCCCCCACGTCCGGGGGCGGGGCGCTTCGCCGTGCGGCGCAGGGGATGGCGCGTCCTTGTGGGGGCGGCCCTGGCCGTGGTCGGCTGGAGGACATGTCCGTACGCAGTGAACGCACCGGCCCCGTCACCACCATCGTGCTCTCCCGGCCCGCGGTGCGGAACGCCGTCGACGGGCCGACCGCCCACGCCCTGGCCGACGCCTTCCGCGCCTTCGACGCCGACCCCGAAGCGTCCGTCGCCGTCCTGTGGGGCGAGGGCGGGACCTTCTGCGCGGGCGCGGACCTGAAGGCCATCGGGACGCCCGAGGGCAACGACGTGACGGCGGACGGGGACGGCCCCATGGGCCCCACCCGGATGCGGCTGGGCAAGCCGGTGATCGCGGCGATCTCCGGTCACGCCGTCGCGGGCGGCCTCGAACTCGCCCTCTGGTGCGATCTGCGGGTCGCCGAGGAGGACGCCGTCCTCGGGGTCTTCTGCCGCCGCTGGGGCGTCCCCCTCATCGACGGCGGAACGGTGCGGCTGCCCCGGCTGATCGGCGAGAGCCGTGCCATGGACCTGATCCTCACGGGCCGCCCGGTGGGCGCGGCGGAGGCGCTCGGCATGGGCCTGGTCAACCGCACGGTCCCCACCGGCACCTCGCGCGCCGCCGCCGAACGCCTCGCCGCCGAGATCGCCGCGTTCCCGCAGACCTGCCTGCGGCACGACCGGCTCTCCCTCCTCGAACAGGGCGGCCTGCCCGAGCGGGAAGCGATGGCGGGAGAGTCGCGCCACGGCAGGCACTCCCTCGCGGGGGCCACGGAGGGCGCCGCCCGCTTCACGGCGGGCGCGGGACGCCACGGGGCGTTCCCGAAGGGGTGAGCACCCCGGGGCCGGGCGCGCGACCCCGGCCCTCCCCGGGGGGGACTGGATGGGCAGCCCGTGTGCGACCCGGGCGCACTGGCCCGAGGGGAACCGGATGGGCTGCCCTGAGCAACCGGCCGCATTGCCCGAGCGGACCCCGATAGGCAGCCCCGAGGGGACCCGGGCAGGCAGCCCCGTGTCCGACCCGGGCGCGTTGCCCCGAGCGGGCGGGAAGGGCAGCCCCGAGGGGATCCGCTTGGGCAGAGCCCCGAGCGGGCCCCGACAAGCAGGCCCGAGGGGACCCGGGCACGCTGCTCCGAGGGGACCCGGATGGGCGGCCTCGAGCGGACCCCGACAGGCAGCCCCGAGCGGACCCGGATGGGCAGCCCCGAGCGGACCCCGACAGGCCGTCCCGTCGTCAGCGGAGCTCCGCCGCGTACGGGGGTTCTGCGCCCGGTCGTGAGCAGGTGATCTCCGCCGCGCGCGCGGCGAAGCGCAGCACGTCGCGCCAGCCGGCAGCGCCCAATCCGGCCGAGGCATCCGCCGAGAGCGCGTCGCGCGCCGCGAGGCCGTGCAGCAGCGCCGCGTTGACGGTGTCGCCCGCGCCGATGGTGTCCACGACGTCGACCCGTTCGCCGGGCACCCGCAGTTCCATGCCGTCCCGTGTGTACAGCCACAGGCCCTCGCCGCCCCGGGTGACCACCACGGCAGAGGGCCCGGCGGCCAGCCACTCCTCGGGCCCGCCGCCGAGCCAGTCGGCGTCCTCCTGCGACAGCTTGAGCAGCGAGACCGACGGCAGCCAGCTCCGGAACCGCGCCCGGTAGGCGTCCGCGTCGGGGATCAGTGCCGCCCGCACATTGGGGTCGAGCGCCGTGAACACCCCGCGCCCCGCCGCCCGCCGCAGCAGCTCCTCGTACGCGCTCGCGCCCGGCTCCAGGACGAGCGAACAGGTGCCGAACGACATCGCGCGCACGCCCTCGGGAAGGTGCTCCGGAGCGCTGAAGAGCCGGTCGGCCGTGCCCTCGACGTAGAAGGAGTACCCGGCCGAGCCGTCCGCGCCGATCGAGGCGACGGCGAGCGTCGTCGGCTCCGGGCCGCGCTGGACGCAGGCGAGGTCGACACCGGCCGCCCGCAACCCGTCCAGCAGGGCCTCGCCGAAGGCGTCCCGCGACACGCGCGAGCAGAAGGCGACGGGGGAGCCGAGGCGACCGAGTGCCACGGCGGTGTTGTACGGGCCGCCGCCCAGGCGCGGCGCGAGCAAGGGAAGTCCGGCCCCCGCCTCCCGTCCCTCGGGCACGAGGTCGATCAGGGCCTCTCCGGCGACGACTATCACGGGCGGTTCCTCTCGGGCGCTGCCTGGCTCGGTCCTGGGCGGGACGCCGGGCCGCACGTCGCGCGGCCGGGCGTCCCGCCCAGGCTAGGCCGTCCGCGACCGCCGGGCCGTGCGCGGGCAGCGGACGCGGGCCCCTGCGTACCCCACCCGGTCCGCCGCGCTCCCGCCGGTATGGTCTGATCCGTCACCGATGCCCCTGACCTGTGGAGACACCATGCCCGGCACGCCCCCCGCCCGCCGCACCGTGCTGCGGGCCGCCGCTCTCGCCCCGGCCGTCGGGCTCGGCCTCACCGCCTGCTCCGCCGGCGACGAAGGCTCGAACCGGTCGGCGCCGACCGCGCCGGTGGACCTCGGGAACTCCGACGACGTGCAGGTGGGCGCCTCGAAGCTGTACACGGACCAGAACGTGGTCGTCAGTCGGATCTCCGACGACCAGTACAAGGCGTACAGCACGATCTGCACCCACGCCCGCTGCCCGATCAACACGCTGGAGGGGCACAAGCTCATCTGCCAGTGCCACGGCAGCCAGTTCGACGCCACGAACGGCGCGGTGCTGCACGAGCCGGCGGACGAGCCGCTGCGCGAGCTGCCCGTGAAGGTGCGGAACGGCAAGCTCATCGCGGGCCCGGAGAAGAAGGCCTGACCGCCCCCGCCGCCTCCCCCCCCCCCGGGCAGCCGCAGCCTCACCCCCGCCGCCGGGGCCCCGGTCACTGCCAGTCCCAGGCGATCCCCAGCAGCCCCGCCCGCACCTGCGGCTCCACCAGGTGCACCGAGCGGTGGCTGCCGCTCAGGGTCAGTTCCTGCCGGCCGCCGCGCGGGGCGGCCGCCGACTGCTGGGCGAAGCGGTGGCAGCGTACGGGCAGGGCGTCGGCGTCGAAGCGGATCTGGAGCGCGTACTGCCCGCCCGCGTAGGTGAAGCCGCGCACGTACTCGGTGGCCGTCCCCGCCGTGCCGTCCTCGAAGCCGTAGCCGAACAGATGGGTCTCGCCCGCCCGCAGCCGCGCGTCGAAGAGCAGCTCCGCGACCAGCACCCCCGCTCCCGCGTGCCACCGCACCCGTCCCGTCCGGCAGTTCTCCAGGGCCCGCACCCGTATGCGCTCGGGCGCGCAGCCGGGGTCGCCGTAGTAGATCGCCACATAGCGGTCCACGCCGTCCTGGTGCGCGCGTACGGCGTGCTGCGACTCGCGGCCGAGCAGCTCGCGGCGCGCGCCGATCCGCACCCGCTCGTGGTGGCCGATGGTGTGCAGCCCCCCGTCGACCGGGGAGCCGAGCTCGGCGAGGAGTCCGCGCAGCACGTCGGAGGCCTCGACCAGGGAGCGGTACGAACGGGCGGAGGGCCGTTCGGCGTCGGAGCGTTCGAAGGGGTGGTCAAGGAGCCGGAGCAGTGACTCCTCGGGGAGCTGGAGGATCTCCTCCAGGGCCCGCACGGCGCGCAGTGACTCGGCGCGCTGGGGGCGCCGGGCGCCCTGCTGCCAGTAGCTCAGGCTGGTCACGCCGACGGTGATGCCGTACTGGGCCAGATGGTGGCGCACCCGCTGCAACGGCAGCCGCCGGGCGGCGATCGCGGTGCGCAGCGCGATGTGGAAGGGCCCGGTGCGCAAGGCGGCCGTCAGCTCCGCCGGATCACCGTCCGCCGCCCGCCCCGCCTCGGGCCGACCCCGAGCGCCACCGCTCTCGTACGCTCGCGCCGCCCCATGCGCCCGCGCCACCTCGCTCGGCCGCGCCACCTCGCTCGGCCGCCCCGCCTCGTTCGTCCGCGCCACGTCGTTCGAGCGTGCGCCCTGTGCGAGCCGTGCGTCGTACCGCATGAGGGCCCCTTCCCTGTGAACGTTCACTTCGGCCGCCACGGCGTTCGGGCCGGTCACGGCGGGCCGCCAGGTCGGCGCGCGGCGTGCGTTCACATCTGTGGGCCGCCGTTCACGGCCCAAGTAATTCCGCATTGAAGCGTGTTGACCTGCACCCGACAACACTCGATGCTCAATCGCAAGCGTCCGGACGCGCTCCTCCACACCCCACATCCCGCTCGGGAGGAACGCGATGCGCTCACCGATCAACAAGAGCGGCGGCACAGGCAGACGCAGACGTCTGTCCGCGCTCGCCCTCGTCACCGCGGCTCTCTTCGCCGCGCCCACGGCCACCGCGACGGCGGCCCCCGCCCCCGCCCCGGCCTCCGTCCAGCAGGCGAGCGGGGGCCGGAGCGCCGCCGACGCCTCCGTCCTCGCCGCCAAGCGCCTGAACATCACCATGCAGGCGCAGCAGAAGACCAACTGGTGCTGGGCGGCGGGCGGCAACACCATCGCGACCTTCCTGGGCCGCAACTACAGCCAGAACCAGTTCTGCAACGCGGCCTTCGGGCGCAGCCAGAACACCGAGTGCCCCAACAACCAGGCCACGCTCGGCAACGTCCAGAGCGGTCTGCGCTGGGCGGGCATCAACCCCGGCTCATACGTCACCGGCTGGCTCCGCTACTCCACCGTGCAGTCCGAGATCAACGCCGGGCGCCCGGTCGAGACCCGCATCCAGTGGGCGAACGGCGGTGGCCACATGCACGTGGTCTACGGCTACGACGACGCCGACAGCTGGGTCTACTGGGGCGACCCGTGGCCCTCCAGCGACCGCTACAACTGGGCCTCGCACGCCTGGTACGTCGACAACGACACCTTCTCCTGGACCCACTCGCTCTACCGGATCGGGGCGTGAGAGCGATGACCCGTCACCTCCCGCGCCGCCTGGCCAGGACCGCGCTCGCCGGTTCGGCCGTCACCCTCCTCCTGGGCCTCGCGGTCCCCGCGGCCTCCGCCGCACCGGACCCCTCGGCCCCCGCCGCGCCCTCCACGGCCTCCCGCGAGGCCGCGCACGAGGCGGCGAAGGCGCCGAAGACCCTGGAGACGCTCTCCCGCTTCTTCGCCCGGGAAGGAGCGGTCACCAAGGCCGCCGCCCACCCGCGCGTCCAGGGCGGGGCCGTGCCCGTCTACTACCTCTCGCCGGAGTTCGTCGCGGGCAAGAAGGGCGCGCCGGTCGCCCGCCTGGAGTTCCTCGCCAGCAAGGCGGTCTCCTCCGACGGCCAGGAGGCCTCCCTCTGGACCGTCCGCCGGGGCGGCTCCTGGCAGGTCGTGAACATCGCCACAGGGGACGACGAGACGCACTACGCGCGCGTGGGCGCCGCCAAGCTCCCCGGAGGCACCGTCTTCCACGAGCCGCAGATCAACGCCTGGTACGTGCAGGGGCACGCGCGCGTGCTGCCGCTCGACAAGGACGCGGTGCGTGCCGTGGGCGCCGACGGCACCTCGCTGGCCGCCTACGGCAAGCGCGTGCGCAAGGCGTACGGCGACAAGCTGCCGGGCTCCGCGTACGAGCGGTCCGGCAAGGCGGGCGGCTACGAGGAGACGGAGTCCGGGCGGACCACCGCCCAGAGCCCCGCGCCGAGCCCTGCCCAGGGCCCCGTCACCGTCGCCTCCACGCTGGCCGGCGCGGGCGCCCTGGCCGCCCTCGGCCTCTCCGGGACGATGCTGGTGAGGCGCCGCCGGGCCCGGCACCAGGGCTGAGGCACGCGAACGGCGGCCGGGACGCCGGCCGCCGTTCCCGCGCGCCGCCCACCCACCGGCCGACCGCCGTTCCCGCGCGCCGCCCCCGGGCCGGTGGCGGCCGACCCGGAGTGTCAGTGCACGCCAGTAGGCTGTCCGACATGGCCGACCCTTCCAGCTACCGCCCCCAGCCGGGACAGATCCCCGACGCCCCGGGGGTCTACAAGTTCCGCGACGAGCACCGCCGGGTGATCTACGTCGGGAAGGCCAAGAGCCTGCGTCAGCGCCTGGCCAGCTACTTCCAGGACCTGGCCAATCTGCACCCCCGCACCCGTTCGATGGTCACGACCGCCGCCTCCGTGGAGTGGACGGTGGTGAACAACGAGGTCGAGGCGCTCCAGCTGGAGTACTCCTGGATCAAGGAGTTCGACCCCCGGTTCAACGTCAAGTACCGCGACGACAAGAGCTATCCCTACCTCGCGGTGACGATGAACGAGAAGTTCCCCCGCGTGCAGGTGATGCGCGGCCACAAGAAGAAGGGCGTGCGCTACTTCGGGCCCTACGGCCACGCCTGGGCGATCCGCGACACCGTCGACCTCCTCCTGCGCGCCTTCCCGGTGCGCACCTGCTCCGCGGGCGTCTTCAAGAACGCCACCCGCACCGGCCGCCCCTGCCTGCTCGGCTACATCGGCAAGTGCTCGGCGCCCTGCGTGGAGCGCGTCACCCCCGAGGACCACCGCGAACTGGCCGAGGACTTCTGCGACTTCATGGCGGGCCGCACCGGCACGTACATCCGCCGCCTGGAGCGGCAGATGGCGCAGGCGGCCGAGGAGATGGAGTACGAGCGCGCGGCGCGCCTGCGCGACGACATCGACGCCCTCAAGAAGGCGATGGAGAAGAGCGCCGTCGTCCTCGCCGACGCCACCGACGCCGACCTCATCGCCCTCGCCGAGGACGAGCTGGAGGCCGCCGTCCAGATCTTCCACGTCCGGGGCGGCCGCGTGCGCGGCCAGCGCGGCTGGGTCACCGACAAGGTCGAGGCGGTCACCAGCGCCGACCTCGTGGAGCACGCGCTCCAGCAGCTCTACGGCGAGGAGAGCGGCGACGCCGTGCCCAAGGAGGTGCTCGTCCCCGCCCTGCCCGACCCCATAGAGCCGGTCCAGGAGTGGCTGACCGAGCGCCGCGGGGCCGGCGTCTCGCTGCGCATCCCGCAGCGCGGCGACAAGAAGGCCCTGATGGAGACCGTCGCGCGCAACGCCCGGCAGTCCCTCGTCCTGCACAAGACCAAGCGCGCCTCCGACCTCACCACCCGCTCCCGCGCCCTGGAGGAGATCGCCGCCGCCCTGGAGCTGGACAGCGCCCCCCTGCGCATCGAGTGCTACGACGTCTCGCACCTCCAGGGCGACGACGTCGTGGCGTCCATGGTCGTCTTCGAGGACGGCCTGGCCAGGAAGAGCGAGTACCGCCGCTTCCAGATCAAGGGCTTCGAGGGCCAGGACGACGTCCGGTCCATGCACGAGGTGATCACCCGCCGCTTCCGGCGCTACCTCGCCGACAAGGAGCGCACCGGTGAGTGGGTGGACGAGGACACCGGCGAAGTGGGGGAGAGCGCCCTCACCGAGGAGGACGGCCGCCCCAAGCGGTTCGCCTACCCCCCGCAGCTCGTCGTCGTGGACGGCGGGCAGCCGCAGGTCGCCGCCGCCAAGCGGGCCCTGGACGAGCTGGGCATCGACGACATCGCGGTGTGCGGCCTGGCCAAGCGCCTGGAGGAGGTCTGGGTCCCCGCCGAGGACGACCCCGTCATCCTGCCGCGCACCAGCGAGGGGCTGTACCTCCTCCAGCGCGTACGGGACGAGGCGCACCGCTTTGCCATCACCTACCAGCGCGCCAAGCGGGCCAAGCGCTTCAAGGCGGGCCCGCTGGACGAGGTGCCGGGCCTCGGCGACGCCCGCAAGCGGACCCTGATCAAGCACTTCGGTTCGGTGAAGCGGCTCCGGTCCGCGACAATCGACCAGATCTGCGAGGTCCCCGGCATAGGCCGCAAGACGGCCGAGGTCATCGTGGCGGCCCTCGCCGGCGCGGTGCCCGCCGGCCCCGCGGTGAACATGGCGACCGGAGAGATCATGGAAGACGAGGAGCCCACCGCCGCGGGCACCTCGGACAGCGCAGGAGAGGAGCCCGTGACCGCGGGCGCCTCGGAGGAACGACGGGGGCAGGAGACATGAGCGAGCACGACGAAGGTGGAGAGCAAGTGAGCACGGGCGCGCCGATCGAGACACCAGGGGTCCCCGAGGCGGCGATCCCCGAGCTGGTGATCATCTCCGGCATGTCGGGTGCCGGCCGCAGCACGGCCGCCAAGTGCCTGGAGGACCTCGGCTGGTTCGTCGTGGACAACCTGCCGCCCGCGCTGATCCCCACCATGGTGGAGCTCGGCGCCCGCTCGCAGGGCAACGTGGCCCGCATCGCGGTCGTCGTCGACGTCCGCGGCCGGCGCTTCTTCGACAACCTCCGCGAGTCCCTCGCCGAGCTGGAGTCCAAGAACGTCACGCGGCGCATCGTCTTCCTGGAGTCCTCCGACGAGGCCCTGGTCCGCCGCTTCGAGTCGGTCCGCCGCCCGCACCCGCTGCAGGGCGACGGCCGCATCGTCGACGGCATCGAGGCCGAGCGTGACCTGCTGCGCGAGCTGCGCGGCGACGCCGACCTGGTCATCGACACCTCCAGCCTGAACGTGCACGAGCTGCGCGCCAAGATGGACGCCTCGTTCGCCGGCGAGGAGGAGCCCGAGCTGCGGGCCACCGTGATGTCCTTCGGCTTCAAGTACGGCCTGCCGGTCGACGCCGACCTGGTCGTGGACATGCGCTTTCTGCCCAACCCCCACTGGGTCCCCGAGCTGCGCCAGTACACCGGCCTCAACGAGGAGGTCGCCGCGTACGTCTTCAACCAGCCCGGCGCCAAGGAGTTCCTCGACCGGTACGCCGAGCTGCTCCAGCTCATCGCCGGGGGCTACCGCCGCGAGGGCAAGCGGTACGTGACGATCGCGGTCGGCTGCACGGGCGGCAAGCACCGCTCGGTGGCCATGTCGGAGAAGCTCGGGGCGCGCCTGGCGTCCGAGGGCGTGGAGACCGTCATCGTCCACCGGGACATGGGGCGCGAGTGAAGCCGACCCGCCGGACCGTCCGCCTGAGCCGTCTGGGCCGCAAGCGGGGCACCCAGCCGAAGGTGGTCGCGCTCGGCGGGGGCATGGGCCTGTCCGCCTCGCTCGCCGCGCTGCGCCGCATCACCGGGGCCGGCGACCTCACCGCCGTCGTCACCGTCGCCGACGACGGCGGCTCCAGCGGCCGCCTCCGTGACGAGCTGGGCGTGCTGCCCCCCGGCGACCTGCGCAAGGCGCTCGCCGCGCTCTGCGGCGACGACGACTGGGGCCAGACCTGGGCCCGCGTCATCCAGCACCGCTTCCAGTCCCGCGGCGCGCTGCACGAGCACGCGGTCGGCAATCTGCTGATCGTCGCCCTGTGGGAGCAGCTCGGCGACCACGTCCAGGCGCTGGACCTGGTCGGCCGCCTGCTCGGCGCGCAGGGCCGCGTCCTTCCCATGTCGGCCGTGCCGCTGGAGCTCCAGGCGCTGGTCAAGGGCCACGACCCGAGCCGCCCCGACGACGTGGACACCGTCCGCGGCCAGGCCACGGTGGCCCTCACCCCCGGCGAGGTCCAGTCGGTGCACGTCGTGCCGTCCGACCCGCCGGCCGTCCCCGAGGCGGTCGCCGCCGTCCTCGACGCGGACTGGGTCGTCCTCGGCCCGGGCTCCTGGTTCTCCTCGGTGATCCCGCACCTCCTGGTCCCCGAGCTGCTGGACGCGCTGACCGAGACGAAGGCCCGCAAGGTCCTCCCGCTGAACCTCGCGCCGCAACCGGGAGAAACCGATGGCTTCTCTCCGCAGCGTCATTTGGAGGTTTTGGCCCGACACGCCCCTAAACTCGCCCTGGACGTGGTGCTGGCCGACGAGGACGCCGTGCCCGACCGTGAATCACTGTCCGACGCCGCGAAGCGGCTCGGTGCCACGGTCGAGCTGGCAGCGGTGGCCCGGCCCGACGGGACTCCGAGGCACGATCCGGAGCTCCTGGCAGCCGCGTACGACCGTATTTTTCGGATGCATGGAAGGATCGGCCCATGGCGATGACGCCAGCGGTGAAGGACGAGATCTCCCGGCTCCCCGTCACCCGGACCTGTTGCAGGAAGGCAGAGGTCTCGGCGATCCTGCGGTTCGCGGGCGGCCTTCACCTGGTGAGCGGCCGCATCGTGATCGAGGCGGAGCTGGACACCGCGATGGCGGCACGCCGCCTGAAGCGGGACGTCCTGGAGATCTTCGGGCACAGCTCGGAGCTGATCGTGATGGCCCCCGGCGGCCTGCGGCGCGGCTCGCGCTACGTCGTTCGGGTGGTCGCGGGCGGTGATCAGCTCGCCCGCCAGACCGGCCTCGTGGACGGCCGCGGCCGTCCCATCCGGGGCCTGCCGCCGCAGGTGGTCTCGGGGGCCACCTGCGACGCGGAGGCGGCCTGGCGCGGGGCGTTCCTCGCGCACGGCTCGCTCACCGAGCCCGGCCGCTCCTCCTCCCTGGAGGTCACCTGCCCGGGTCCGGAGGCGGCGCTGGCCCTGGTGGGCGCCGCCCGCAGACTCCAGATCGCGAGCAAGGCGCGCGAGGTGCGGGGCGTGGACCGGGTCGTCGTGCGCGACGGCGACGCGATCGGCGCGCTGCTGACCCGCCTCGGGGCGCACGAGTCGGTCCTCGCCTGGGAGGAGCGGCGGATGCGGCGCGAGGTGCGCGCCACCGCCAACCGCCTGGCCAACTTCGACGACGCCAACCTGCGCCGTTCGGCCCGCGCGGCCGTCGCCGCGGGCGCCCGGGTGCAGCGGGCCCTGGAGATCCTCGGCGAGGAGGTCCCCGAGCACCTCGCGGCGGCCGGCCGGCTGCGCATGGAGCACAAGCAGGCCTCCCTGGAGGAGCTGGGCGCGCTCGCCGACCCGCCGCTGACCAAGGACGCGGTGGCGGGCCGCATCCGCCGCCTGCTCGCCATGGCGGACAAGCGGGCCCAGGACCTGGGCATCCCCGGCACGGAGTCCAATCTGACCGAGGAACTCGCGGACAACATGGCGGTCTGACCGCCCCACGAGCAGCGACAGCCGCCGACGCCTCCCGGGGCACCGGCGGCTTCCGCTTGCTCGCGGACACCTCCGGCCGCCCCCCGCCGCCGTATTGACATGATCATGCACTGTCACGAGCCTGGCATCCCGCACATCCGTGCCGGGCAACCGCAAGGGGGGCTCATGAGACGAAGAGCGAGCGCGAGATCGATCCTCGCCGCTTCCGCACTGCTCATCGGTGGTCTCGCCGCCGCACCGCACGCCCAGGCGAGCGGACCCGCGAAGTCACCGGCCGCCGACGACCCGGCGACCGTGAAGGTCTACCGGGCCGAGGTCACCAAGGAGCAGATCCCCCTCCTGATCGAGGCGGGCCAGGACGCCCACGAACTGGCGGGGCAGGCACCCGAGCACGGCACCGGCCGCGTCGAGCTGTACCTGACCGAGGGCCAGGCCGCGGCGATCGAGCGCCGGGGCGTCGAGCTGCGCGAGCACACGGTCTCCCCGGCCGCCGAGAAGCGGGTGCGGGCCGCGGGGGACGGCGTCTACCGGCCGTACAGCGGCAGGGGCGGGCTGAAGGAGGAGATCGTCAGGACCGGGCAGGCCCACCCCGGCCTCACCAAGGTCGTCTCCATCGGCAAGACCGTCCGGGGCAAGGACATCCTCGCCCTGAAGGTCTCCAAGAACGCCGGGAAGACCAGGGACGGCGCCAAGCCGGCCACGCTCTACCTGTCCAACCAGCACGCCCGCGAGTGGATCACCCCCGAGATGACCCGCCGCCTGATGCACCACTACCTCGACAACTACGGCAAGGACAAGCGGATCACCGAACTGGTGGACTCCACCGAACTGTGGTTCGTGCTCTCCGCCAACCCCGACGGTTACGACTTCACGCACGCCGCCGACGGCGACCGCCAGTGGCGCAAGAACCTCCGCGACATCGACGGCGACGGCACCATCGCCCCCGGCGACGGCGTCGACCTCAACCGCAACTTCGCCTACAAGTGGGGCTACGACAACGAGGGCTCGTCCCCCGACGCCTCCTCCGAGACCTACCGCGGCGCGGCGCCGATGTCCGAGCCGGAGACCAGGGCGCTCGACCGCTTCGAAAAGCGCATCGGCTTCGAGTACGGCGTCAACTACCACTCGGCGGCCGAACTGATCCTCTACGGAGTGGGCTGGCAGGTCGCCACGCCCACCCCCGACGACGTCCTCCACCGGGCGCTCGCCGGCACCCCGGAGAAGCCCGCGATCCCCGGCTACCACCCGCAGGTCGCCTCCGAGCTGTACACCACCAACGGCGAGGCCGACGGGCACGCGGGCAACGTCAACGGCATCTCGATGTTCACCCCCGAGATGTCCACCTGCCAGACCGCCTCGAACGTCGACCCCGACGACGCCTGGAAGCCCGGCGACTGCGCGTCCGTCTTCACCTTCCCCGACGACGAGAAGCTCATCCAGCAGGAGTTCGCGAAGAACGTGCCCTTCGCGCTCGCCGTCGCGGAGACCGCCCTCCACCCCGACAAGCCGGTCTCCGTCACCGGCGCCGAGGCCCCGGACTTCACCCCGGACACCTTCACCACCTCGTACGCGCGCGGCGGCGACCAGGAGGTCGCCGTGACCGCCCGCAGGTCCGTGCGCGACAAGGAGCTGACGTACCGCGTCAACGGCGGACGCACGCAGGAGAAGCACCTCAGGGCCTGGAAGGGCGGCGAGACCTACGGCGGGCAGGACAACCTCCACTTCGATCAGTACCGCGCGAAGATCGCGGACGCCCGCGTGGGCGACAAGGTGGAGGTGTGGTTCACCGGCCGCACCAAGAAGGGCCGCACGCACAGCGAGCACTTCACGTACACCGTCGCCGCACGCCCGAGGGCGAGCGCGTTGGTCGTCGCCGAGGAAGGCGCACCGGCCACCGGGACCAAGAAGTACGTCGACGCGCTGAAGGCCAACGGGCGCGCCGCCGCCGTCTGGGACGTCGCCGAGAAGGGCGCACCGCACCCGCTGGGCGTCCTGTCGCACTTCTCCGTGGTCGTCCACGCGACCGGCGACGCCGTGCCCGGGGCGCCCACCCAGCTCGCCCTGCGCGCCTACCTCAACGAGGGCGGCAAGCTCATCGAGGCCGGCGAGCGCGCCGGCGGCGACGTCGACCTGGGGGAGGCCCTCACCGACGACTTCGCGCAGTACTACCTGGGCGCGTACGAACGTCTGTCCGCCCCCGGCGTCAAGGGCTTCGAGGGCAGCGGCGCCCTCAGGGGGGTGAAGGCCCCGCTCGCGGACGCCGCGGCCAACCCCCTCGACGAGGCCGGCCGCTTCACGGTCACCTCCGACAACCTCCCGCCCGCGCGGTTCCCGCAGTTCCGGAGCGCTGCGGCGGGCTCCTACCCCGGCCTCGCCAATCCGTACGCGCCCTACGCGGGCCAGGGCATGGCCTCGGCCACCCACGCCGACCGGGACTACAAGCGGCTCACCCGCACCCTGGACCTGACGGGCGTCACGGCCGCCGACCGGCCCGAACTGCGGTTCGCGCTCAACTGGAACCTGGAGCCCGGCTACGACCACGGGGTACTGGAGGCCCACACCCCGGGCGCCGACGACTGGACGACCCTGCCCGACAGGAACGGAAACTCCCGGGCCACCGTGCCCGCCGAGTGCGCCGCCGGGTTCCTCCTCAACGGCCACCCCTTCCTCGGCCACTACCTGACGCGCGGCTCGGACGGCTGCACGGCCTCCGGCACCAGCGGCTCCTGGAACAGCTTCACGGGCTCGTCCGGCGGCTGGCAGCCCGTCGCCTTCGACCTGAGCGCCTACGCGGGCAAGAAGGTCGAGGTCTCCCTCAGCGCGATCACCGACCCCTCCAGCGGAGGGCGCGGCCTCTTCGCCGACAACGCGGAACTGGTCGTCGGCGGGGCTGTCAAGGAGAGCGAGGGATTCGAGTCCTCGCTCGGCTCCTGGACCGCCGCCGCGCCCCCGGCCGGGAGCCCCAATATCACAGGCGACTGGAGCCGCACCGGGGAGCTCCACCGGCCCCACGCGGCGGTCACAGCGCGTGACAGCGTCCTTCTCGGGTTCGGCTTCGAACACGTACCCGGAAACGCCGAAAGGGCCGCTCTTATGGGCGCCTCCCTGGCACATCTGCGCAGCTGACGCTGCGTAATCGGGACGAAGGTCCCGTGGTCCGTACCCCTACTGAGGGGTACGGACCTTTGTGCCGCCCGCAGCCCCTCTCGATGTCACTTCACGGGCCTCGGAGAGGTAGGGTCGGAGGCGGTCGGGGACATCCCATACAACTCGCCGGGGTCTAAAACCGGCGTACCAACGAGGAGATCGGTTTCGTGACGATCCGCGTAGGCATCAACGGCTTTGGCCGCATCGGTCGCAACTACTTCCGCGCGCTGCTCGAGCAGGGTGCGGACATCGAAGTCGTGGCTGTCAACGACCTGGGTGACACCGCGACCACCGCGCACCTTCTGAAGTACGACACCATCCTGGGCCGCCTCAAGGCCGAGGTGTCGCACACCGAGGACACCATCACCGTCGACGGCCACACCATCAAGGTGCTGTCCGAGCGCGACCCCGCCGACATCCCCTGGGGCGACCTGGGCGTCGACATCGTGATCGAGTCCACGGGCATCTTCACCAAGAAGGCCGACGCCGAGAAGCACATCGCCGGCGGCGCCAAGAAGGTCCTCATCTCGGCTCCGGCCAAGGACGAGGACATCACCATCGTGATGGGCGTCAACCAGGACAAGTACGACCCGGCGAACCACCACGTCATCTCCAACGCCTCCTGCACCACCAACTGTGTGGCGCCGATGGCGAAGGTCCTCGACGAGAACTTCGGCGTCGTCAAGGGTCTGATGACCACGATCCACGCGTACACCAACGACCAGCGCATCCTGGACTTCCCGCACAAGGACCTGCGCCGCGCCCGCGCCGCCGCCGAGAACATCATCCCGACCACGACGGGTGCCGCCAAGGCCACCGCCCTGGTCCTGCCGCAGCTCAAGGGCAAGCTCGACGGCGTCTCGATGCGCGTCCCGGTCCCGACCGGTTCGGCCACCGACCTGGTCGTGGAGCTCCAGCGCGAGGTCACCAAGGACGAGGTCAACGCCGCGTTCAAGAAGGCCTCCGAGGACGGCGACCTCAAGGGCATCCTGTACTACACCGAGGACCCGATCGTGTCCTCGGACATCGTCAGCGACCCCGCCTCCTGCACCTTCGACTCCCTGATGACCATGGTCCAGGAGGGTACGTCGGTGAAGATCCTCGGCTGGTACGACAACGAGTGGGGCTACTCCAACCGCCTGGTCGACCTCACGGCCTTCGTCGGCGGTCAGCTCTAATATCCAGAGCAGGCATTTCGATGTGAGCACAGGGTCTGTCCCGCGCACCGCCGCGCCGGACGGGCCCTGTTGCATGTCACCGCCCTCCCAAGGAGCCCAGTAGTGAAGACGATCGACGCACTTCTCGCCGAAGGGGTCAACGGCAAGCGGGTCTTCGTCCGCGCCGACCTCAACGTGCCGCTCGCCGACGGCACCATCACCGACGACGGCCGCATCCGCGCCGTCCTGCCGACCGTCAAGGCCCTCGCCGACGCGGGTGCCAAGGTCGTCGTGGCCTCGCACCTGGGCCGCCCCAAGGGCGCCCCGGACCCGGCCTTCTCGCTGCTTCCCGCCGCCGAGCGGCTCGGGGAACTCCTCGGCGAGTCCGTCGCGTTCGCGCGGGACACGGTGGGCCCCGCCGCCCATGACACGGTCGGCGGCCTCGCGTCCGGCCAGGTCGCCGTCATCGAGAACCTCCGCTTCAACGCCGGCGAGACCAGCAAGGACGACGCCGAGCGCGGCGAGTTCGCCGAGCAGCTGGCCGCCCTCGCCGATGTGTACGTGGGCGACGGCTTCGGCGCGGTGCACCGCAAGCACGCCTCCGTGTTCGACCTGCCGGCCAAGCTCCCGCACTACGCCGGGTACCTCATCGCCACCGAGGTCGGCGTCCTGAAGAAGCTCACCGACGACGTCAAGCGGCCCTACGCCGTGGTCCTCGGCGGCGCCAAGGTCTCCGACAAGCTCGGTGTGATCGACCACCTCCTGGAGAAGGCCGACCGCATCCTCATCGGCGGCGGCATGGCCTACACCTTCCTCAAGGCCCAGGGCCACGAGGTCGGCATCTCCCTCCTCCAGGAGGACCAGATCCCGGCGGTCAAGGAGTACATGGAGCGCGCCGAGGCGAAGGGCGTCGAGTTCGTCCTGCCCGTCGACGTGCTCATCTCGCCGGTCTTCCCGGACCTGAAGACCAAGGCCCCGGCCAACCCCACCACGGTCGCCGCGGACGCCATCCCCGCCGACCAGGAGGGTCTCGACATCGGCCCCGAGACCCGTAAGCTCTACGCCTCGAAGCTCGCCGACGCGGCCACCATCTTCTGGAACGGCCCGATGGGCGTCTTCGAGCACCCCGACTACGCCGAGGGCACCAAGGCGGTGGCCCAGGCGCTCCTCGACTCCCCGGCCTTCACCGTCGTCGGCGGTGGCGACAGCGCCGCCGCCGTGCGGACCCTGGGCTTCGACGAGAACGCATTCGGCCACATTTCCACCGGCGGCGGCGCCTCCCTCGAATACCTCGAGGGCAAGACGCTCCCCGGCCTCGCGGCACTGGAGAACTGACACCTGATGACTACGCGCACCCCGCTGATGGCGGGCAACTGGAAGATGAACCTCAACCACCTCGAGGCCATCGCCCACGTCCAGAAGCTCGCCTTCGCCCTGGCCGACAAGGACTACGAGGCCTGTGAGGTCGCCGTCCTGGCGCCCTTCACCGACCTGCGCTCCGTGCAGACCCTGGTCGACGGCGACAAGCTCAAGATCAAGTACGGCGCCCAGGACATCTCGGCGCAGGACTCCGGTGCCTACACCGGAGAGATCTCGGGCCCGATGCTGGCCAAGCTCAAGTGCTCCTACGTGGCCGTCGGCCACTCCGAGCGCCGCCAGTACCACAACGAGTCCGACCAGCTCTGCAACGCCAAGGTGAAGGCGGCCTTCAAGCACGGCCTGACCCCGATCCTCTGCGTCGGCGAGGGCCTGGAGATCCGCAAGGCCGGCCAGCAGGTCCAGTACACGCTGAACCAGGTCGACGGCGGCCTCAAGGACGTCCCGGCCGAGCAGGCCGAGTCCATCGTGATCGCCTACGAGCCCGTCTGGGCGATCGGCACCGGCGAGGTCGCGACCCCCGAGGACGCGCAGGAGGTGTGCGGCGCGATCCGCGGCCGCCTCGCCGAGCTGTACTCGCAGGAGCTCGCCGACAAGGTGCGCATCCAGTACGGCGGCTCGGTGAAGTCCGGGAACGTCGCCGCGATCATGGCGCAGCCGGACGTCGACGGCGCCCTGGTGGGCGGCGCCGCGCTCGACGCGGACGAGTTCGTCAAGATCGTCCGCTTCCGCGACCAGTGAGTATGCGCTAGCGGCAATACGTCGTACCCTTGCGGGGGCCGGGCGGCCTCGGTCATCGAGGCTCCGGCCCCCGTCGTCGATACAGCGTCGATTCAGATCCGAGTCAGATCCGAGGAAGTTGGTCCAGCCGTGGTTATGGGGTTCTCGATCGCCCTGATCGTCTTCAGCCTGCTGATGATGCTGCTGGTGCTGATGCACAAGGGCAAGGGCGGCGGTCTGTCCGACATGTTCGGTGGCGGCATGCAGTCGTCCGTCGGCGGCTCCTCCGTCGCGGAGCGCAACCTGGACCGCATCACCGTCGTGGTCGGTCTGCTGTGGTTCGCGTGCATTGTCGCGCTGGCCCTGCTGACGAAGGCGAACAACTGACGCCAGGCACTGGTCGCTTGTCCGGTGCGAGCGCGCGTACGCGGCTTATCATGGGCTGGCGTCCGGGGGTGGGGGTGTAACTCCGCACACTGGACGCGCGTTGGGCCTTACGTAAACTGAGGCGCCCGCAGCAGCACCATCACGCAGGGAGTTACGACCGTGGCAAGTGGCAACGCGATCCGAGGAAGTCGGGTCGGGGCGGGGCCGATGGGCGAGGCCGAGCGCGGTGAGTCCGCGCCGCGACTGCGCATCTCCTTCTGGTGCTCCAACGGGCACGAGACGCAGCCGAGCTTCGCCAGCGACGCGCAGGTCCCCGATACGTGGGACTGCCCCCGCTGCGGCTTTCCGGCCGGTCAGGACCGGGACAACCCGCCGGACCCGCCGCGCACCGAGCCGTACAAGACGCACCTGGCGTATGTGCGTGAGCGGCGCAGCGACGCGGACGGCGAGGCGATTCTCGCGGAGGCGCTCGCCAAACTGCGGGGCGAGATCTGAGACTTGGGGTACGGCCGGGCACCGACGAAGGTGCCCGGCCGTTCTCTCGTTCCGTCAGCTGTTCGACGGGTGCCCGGTACGTGAGGTACGTGAGGTGCGTGCCCGGTGCGTGAGGCGCCTGCCCGGTGCCTGATCCATTAGGTTGGGCCACGGGGGCACTGCACGTACGCGGGTACGAGAGAAGGCTGACGTCCGAGATGAACGCAGAGAGCCGCGGCAGGCTTGATCAGACGCCCGAGTGGACGGCGCTCGCCGCCCACCGCGAGCAGCTCGGGGAGGTGCGACTGCGCGAGCTGTTCGCCGCGGACCCGGCGCGCGGCACGGCGTACACCCTCCAGGTCGGTGATCTGCACATCGACTACTCCAAGCACCTCGTCACCGACGAGACACTGCGGCTGCTGCGCGAACTGGCCGCGGCCACCGACGTGTTCGGGCTGCGGGACGCCATGTTCCGCGGCGAGAAGATCAACACCACCGAGGACCGCGCCGTCCTGCACACCGCCCTGCGCGCCCCACGGGACGCCGTCGTCCTGGTCGACGGCGAGAACGTGGTGCCGAAGGTGCACGCCGTCCTCGACAAGATGGGCGCGTTCTCCCGGAAGGTCCGTTCGGGGGAGTGGACCGGCCACACCGGCAAGCGCATCAAGAACGTCGTCAACGTCGGCATCGGCGGCTCCGACCTCGGCCCCGCGATGGCGTACGAGGCGCTGCGCTCCTTCACCGACCGGGACCTGACCGTGCGCTTCGTGTCGAACGTGGACGGCGCCGACCTGCACGAGGCCCTGCGGGACCTGGACGCCGCCGAGACGCTGTTCGTCATCGCCTCGAAGACGTTCACCACCATCGAGACGATCACCAACGCCACCTCCGCCCGCGACTGGCTCCGCACGGAACTGAAGGCCGGTCAGGAGGCGGTGGCCAAGCACTTCGTTGCCCTGTCGACGAACGCCGAGAAGGTCTCCGACTTCGGCATCGACACGGCCAACATGTTCGAGTTCTGGGACTGGGTCGGCGGCCGCTACTCCTT